>DXGW01000141.1 GCA_019113665.1 Candidatus Alistipes excrementipullorum | reverse complement strand
GGTAGTAGAACGGGAGTCGATGGCTGCTGTTTTGGCATATATGTCGTCGTTGTCGGGTGTGCGCGCATACGAGGTTGCGGCGAGCATCGCAACGGCAATCAGTGTCAGCATCGTGTGTCGTATCATCTCTTTGCGGATTTTTATAGGGATATAACGTAAGCGCTAATGCAAATCGTATGCCTTGATGTATTCCGAGAACTTGTCATACAGAGCCTGCGTACCTTCCACAAGCGGCAGTCGCATCGTACCGCCGATCAGGCCTTTGGCCTTCAGCGCGCACTTGATACCGGTCGGGTTGCCTTCTGCGAACAGAGCCTTGACCACTCCATCGAACGGTTCGTAGGCCTTGTCCGCCTCATCGAATCTGCCTTCGGCGGCGAGCGATATGCAATGTCCGAACTGTACGGGGAACAGATTGGCGGCAACGGAAATGACGCCTTCACCGCCGCGACGCATGACTTCGACGGCCATGCCGTCGTCACCGGACAGAACGAGGAATCCCTCGTCGCGTCCGTCGATGACACGGGCTATCTGTTCGATGTTCCCCGAAGCCTCCTTCACGCCTATAACGTTCTTGAAGTCGCGGGCTATGCGCAATGTCGTTTCGGGCAGCATGTTTACTCCCGTGCGGCCGGGAATGTTGTAGAGTATTATCGGCAGCGGCGAGGCTTCGGCCACGCATTTGAAATGCTGGTACAGGCCCTCCTGCGACGGCTTGTTATAGTATGGCGTAACGCTCAGTATGGCATCGGCCCCTTCAAGGTCTATTTCGTGCAGCTGGTCGAGTACTTCCGACGTCGAGTTGCCTCCCACGCCTATTACGAGCGGAACGCGGCCGGCCACGCGCTTTTTTACGAAGTCGGCTATCGCAACACGTTCGGGTATGTACAGTGTCGGGGTCTCGGCCGTCGTTCCGAGAGCCACGATGTATCCGACGCCACCATCTATTACATAGTCGATCATCTTGCCCAACGCTGCATAGTCGATGCTTCCGTCCTTTTCGAACGGTGTGATCATCGCCACGCCCAGTCCCTTGAATTTTTCTCCGGTTATCATAAGTTCGATGTTGTATTGTATCCGTTTTAAAATATGTTTCAGAATAGTTCCCCCTGTTTAGGAACGTCATTGTGAGTCTTTTCGTATGTCGGTGCCGATTCTGCGACCGGAGCCTCTGTCGTGTTGCCGTCGGCTATCATCTCCTCGAATTCATCTTCGGATATGAGTTTTATTCCCAGCTTCTCGGCCTTCTGCAACTTTGCCGGACCCATGTTGCGCCCTGCGATGATGTAATCGACATTGGCCGATACGGCGGCGAGGTTCTTGCCTCCATGGACCTCGATCATCTCCTTGAGCTGGTCGCGCGAATGGTTTTCGAAAACTCCCGATATGACGAAATTCTTGCCGGCCAGCATGTCCGAACGGCGCTCCCTGGCCTCGGCCTCGAATTGCAGGCCAGCACTTCTCAACCGTTCGATGATACGGCGGTTATCTTCGTCGGCGAAGTAGTCGGCGATAGCCTCCGCTATCTTCGGGCCTACCTCCTCGGCCTGCACGAGCTCCTCTGACGAGGCGTTCATCACGGCATCAAGGCTGCGGAAATGGGCGGCAAGATACTTTGCCGTGGTCTCGCCGACAAACCGTATGCCCAAAGCGAAAAGTACGCGATGGAACGGCACCTGTTTCGATGTTTCGATGCTTCGAATGATGTTCTCGGCTGATTTCTCCCCGAGCCGCGGCAGGACTGCAAGCTGTGCCGCCTTCAGGTCATACAGGTCGGCCATGTTCCGTATGAGGCCGCTTTCGAAAAGCAGCTCTACCGTCTCCTCGCCCAGCCCGTCGATATCCATGGCCTTGCGGCAAATGAAGTGTATTATGCGGCCGAGTATTTGGGGCCGGCAATGGCTCTGGTTTGGACAGTAGTGCTTTGCCTCGCCTTCATACCGTACCAGCGGCGTGCCGCATTCGGGACATGTAGTGATATATTCGAACGGCTTGCTGTCTGCCGGTCTTTCGGAAAGTTCAACCCCGGTGATTTTGGGGATTATCTCACCGCCTTTCTCGACGTATACCTTGTCCCCGACGCGTATGTCGAGCAATGCTATCTGCTCGGCATTGTGCAAGGTAGCGCGTTTTACGGTCGTGCCTGCGAGCAAAACCGGTTCGAGGTTGGCTACAGGCGTTATGGCTCCCGTACGACCGACCTGGAAGTCGACGCTCAGCAGTGTAGTGAGGGCCTGTTCGGCCTTGAACTTGTAGGCTACGGCCCAGCGTGGTGCCTTGGCCGTGAAGCCGAGAGCCCGTTGGTCGGCATAGCGGTTGACCTTTATCACGACGCCGTCCGTCGGGAACGGAAGATGCTTCCGGGCTTCGTCCCAGTGGCGTATGTATTCGTCTATCTCGTCAACGGAGCGGCATATGCGCATGTGTTCCGAGACCTTGAAGCCCCATTCCCGGGCCTTGTTTATGTTATCCCAGTGCGACGCATACGGCAGGTTGTCGCCGGCCAGCTGATATAGCGTACAGTCGAGTCCGCGTCTGGCGACCACGGCCGACGACTGTTGTTTGAGCGTGCCGGCTGCTGCATTGCGCGGGTTGGCGAACAAAGGCTCTCCGTTTGCTTCGCGTTCGGCGTTGAGTTTGTCGAACGATGCGTACGGCATCAGTATTTCGCCACGGATTTCGAACAGGGCAGGGTAGTCGTTGCCCTGAAGCACAAGCGGAATGGCGCGTATCGTGCGTATGTTCGCCGTCACGTCGTCGCCGTATGTGCCGTCACCGCGTGTTACGGCCTGTATCAGCCTGCCGTTTTCGTATGTCAGCGATATGGCCGTACCGTCGAACTTGAGCTCGCATACGAATTCGGTCTGGCCTATCTCCTTTTCGATGCGGTTGATGAAGTCATGCAGTTCGTCGAGCGAATATGTATTTCCGAGAGACAACATCGGGAAACGGTGAGGCACCGTTTTGAAATCGACAGTTATGTCGCTGCCGACCCGTT
>DXGW01000140.1 GCA_019113665.1 Candidatus Alistipes excrementipullorum | reverse complement strand
TTCGGGTGGCATTGCCGGCTTCGATCAGTCCGCATATAAAGGTTACGAGATCATAGACTTCCGTTGACCGGTGCCGGGTGGGTATGCGGCGAATGTCGATTCATTGTTGAAAAATGGCGCCGTTTAAAAATTGCCGTTTGTCGGAAAAAACAATACTTTTGTGTGCAAAAGTTAGCTTTTGCTCCTAACTTAATTCGTATTAAAGATGAAAAAAGTCGATGTAGTTCTCGGACTGCAGTGGGGCGACGAGGGTAAAGGCAAGGTCGTGGACGTGCTTACTCCCGAATACAAGGTCATCGCCCGTTTCCAGGGCGGACCCAATGCCGGCCATTCAATTCATTTTGCAGGTAAAAGTTTCGTACTTCACACCATTCCTTCGGGTATCTTCCGCAAGGGTTCGGTCAATGTCATAGGTAACGGTGTAGTCATCGATCCGGTGATTCTGGCCGACGAGATTTCGAAAATCGAGGCCATGGGCGTAAATGTGGCCGAAAAACTCCTGATCTCGAAGAAGGCTCACCTGATTCTGCCGACGCACCGCATAATAGACGCGGCGAGCGAGGCTGCCAAGGGCAAGACCAAGATTGGTTCGACGCTCAAGGGTATCGGCCCGACCTATATGGACAAGACGGGACGTAACGGACTGCGTGTCGGCGACATCGTTTCGCCGCAGTTCATGGAGCGTTACGAGCGTCTGAAGAACAAACATATCGAACTGCTCAAGCAGTACGACTTCGCATACGATGTGACCGAATACGAGAAGGAGTGGTTTGCAGGCATCGACGTCCTTCGCCGTTTCGAACTTATCGAGAGCGAGTATGTTGTCAACCGTTTCGTCGATGACGGCGAGGCGGTCCTGGCCGAAGGAGCACAGGGTTCCATGCTCGACATAGATTTCGGTACATATCCGTTCGTTACATCGTCGAATACGCTTTGTGCAGGTGTATGTACGGGCCTCGGCGTGGCTCCGACCCGCATAGGCGAGGTCTACGGCATATTCAAGGCATACTGCACGCGTGTCGGCAGCGGCCCGTTCCCGACGGAGCTGTTCGATGCCACGGGCGAGAAACTTCGTCAGGTAGGCCACGAATTCGGTGCTACGACAGGCCGTCCGCGCCGCTGCGGCTGGTTGGACATGGTGGCTCTGAAGTATGCTGTGATGATGAACGGCGTAACGGGCCTCATCATGATGAAAGCCGACGTGATGAACGATTTCGACACGATCAAGGTGGCTACCGGATACGAACTCGACGGCAAGCAGATCGACTACTTCCCTTATGAGGCTGGCGATGACCTCAAACCGGTATATCGTGAGTTCAAGGGTTGGAAATGCGACATCTGCAAGGTTCGCAGCTATGATGAGTTCCCGCAGGAGTTCCGCGAATATGTCGAGTACATCGAGAAGGAGACGGGCGTACCCGTGAAGATCATATCCGTAGGTCCCGACCGCGACGAAACCATCGTACGATAGGTATCGTATTGTTTCAAAAGCAACAGTCTGGCACGTGCAAGTGCCAGACTGTTTTCATTTGAGGGTCAGACCTTGGCGGCCTTAACCGGCTGACGGGCTCCGGCCGGAGCAAAAATGTTAAGTCCGAGTTTGCCCGTGATGTATTTCAAGGCATTCTGGGCCTTGACCGAATTGCCGGCCTTGTCGAGCGGCGGAGCGAATGCCGCAATGCCAACGACTCCGGGAATTACACCCATGATGCCTCCGCCGACGCCGCTTTTTGCCGGCAGTCCCGTCGTGAAGAGCCAGTCGCCGGTATTCTCGTAGAATCCGACCGTCGCCATCAGCGATACGATGTGCGGCGTCAGATGCGGCTTGAATACGTGTTTGCATGTTATGGGGTTGCTGCCCCCGAAAGCTATGGTGCCGGCCATGACGGCAAGCTGCTTGGCGGTTATGCCGATGGAACATTGGCGTGTGTAGATGTCGAGCGACATGTCGGGGTCGTCGTATATGCGGCCGTAGTTTTTGAGCAGCCATGCTATCGACTTGTTGTTGAAGTTGGTCTCCGATTCCGACTTGTATAGTTCGTCGATGACCTCGACGCCCGACCCGCAAAGCCCTTCGATGAACCCGACTATGGCCTTCCATTTCCCGTCGGCATCGCCTGTCGGTTTTATCATCGAGCAGGCCGATATGGCCCCGGCATTCACCAGCGGGGTGGAAGGGTGGTCGTTTTCGAGCAGTATGGCCATGATCGAGTTGAACGGGAGACCCGTGGCATCGGCCCCGATGCGGTCGAGCACCTCGCCCGCGCTGTATTGCTCCATGGCCAGAATGGCCGTCGGCACCTTCGATACCGACTCGATGCCGAAACGGTAGTCCGTGTCGCCGACGGCAAGCACGTCGCCGTCGGGCAGACAGGCGGCTATGCCGAACAGGTCGGACGGTACGTTTGCCAGGAAGGGTATGTAATCGGCGTTTTTGCCGCCTTCGCTGCCACTGAATCTGGTATGCGCCTCCTTCATGGCGGCGAGCAGTTCGTCTTTGAGATTGTTGTGTGTCATATGCTGTGTCTATTGTTTTACCTGGTTTTTGCCGGTAGCGGTTTTCGGAACTGCGGACTGCGCCTTTGGCGCGTCCCAATGGAACGGGGCGAACTCGGCGGCAGCCTTCGGGTCTTTCCACGACGGCTTGCGCATGGCGTATATGATGAAAGGTGCTGTTACAACGACCAGGCAGCCGATAATCAGCACGGAGAACCATACGGTGTTGCTGCCGACGGCGATCTGCCCGGGAGGAATGAAACTCAGGACGAATGCAAGCAGCGAACCGCAGAATCCCAGTCCGCCGAGCAGCCACATCATGCCGTTGCCTTTGCCCAGGCGGAACGGGCGGTTCAGATCCTTCATCTTGTACCGAAGGACGATTGCGGCGGCAAACATCAGCATGTACATTATGAGGTAGAGCAGTACGGTCAGCTGCGACAGTATCTGGTAGAACGACTGTACCGACGGCATCACCACGAAGAGCAGGCTCAGGAGCGTTACCAGACCTCCCTGTATGAGCAGAATATTGCGCTGTACGCCGTTCCTGTTGGTCTTCTGGAAGAACGGCGGCAGGTATCCGGCCTTGCCGACTGCGAAGATACCTTTCGACGGTCCGGCAACCCATGTCAGCACGCCGGCCAGCACGCCGAACATGAGGGCTATGGCTATTACGGGCGAGGCCCACGACATGTGCAGGTACTTGAAGTAGTTGTCGAATCCGATCAGGAGCGACTGCGTGAGGTTGATGTCCTTTGCCGGTATGATGAAGCCGAGCGAGAAGGTGCCCAGCACGAATATGCATACCGTGATCAGCGAACCGATGATTATGGCCCTGGGGTAGTTGCGCGCCGGGTCCTTGACCTCCATGACATGTATGCCCATCATCTCCATTCCGGCGTAGAAGAGGAATATGCCGCTTGCCAGCACCAGATTGTCGAGTTTCGTGAGGTCGGGGAAGAAACTTTGCGACATGTCCATGTTGTTGTGCCCTCCGGTGGCGATGTAGACGCCGCCGAGTACGATGAGCAGCGCCGCCGGAATGATCGTGCCGATCATACCGCCCCATTTGCTGATCTTGCCGACCCAGTCCAGACCGCGCAGCGATATGAATGTCGCGATCCAGTATATGGCCAGCACCACTATCAGCGTAAACATCTTGTTCGATGCCAGCGACATGTCATGCGTCTGGTCCATGCCGATGAAAGCTATCGATACTGCGCCGAATGTCAATACGGTGGGATACCATATCGTCGATTCGATCCATTGCAGCCAGATGGCGAGAAATCCGGTGCGCGGGCCGAATGCTTCGCCTACCCAGCGGAATACGCCTCCCTGTTTGTCCGAAAACATCGCCGCGAGCTCGGCGGCGACCAGCGCCGTCGGGATCAGGAATACGATGGCTGCGAACAGATAGTAGAAAGCCGACGACACCCCGTAGACCGCCTCGGCGGGCAGGCCTCGAAGGCTGACGACAGCAGTGACGTTCATGATTGCGAGCGTCATGACGCTCAACTTGAACCCTGTACTTTTCTTTGCGTCCATAATAAACTCTTTAATGGTTGTGTCTAATAGGTTTTCCAATCGAAACAGGTTTTTGCAACTACCGTGCAAATTGGCCATTGCGGTTGCATTTGACCGAAATAATCCATACATTTGTCTGTATGAAAGGGTTTGCTTATTTGGTCATTGCGTTGTTGCCGTTGGTGGCTTCGTGCGGCGGAAGACGCAATGCGGCGCCGGCCTCCGATGTGAAGGTCCCGCGTGTTTTCGTCCCGGCTCTTGCGCCGGCTGCACTCACTGACAACGCATCGCGTCTGGATTACATGCGCGACCACTATTGGGACAATCTCGATTTTGCCGATACGCTGTTCCTTGCCGAGATAGACACTCTGCAGATGATGAGGGCCTATGTCGATTACATAGGCAACTATGTCGCCCCCGACGACGGCGAGGCGATTGCCCGCCTCATGCAAAAGGCTTCGGCGTCGAAATATGCGTTCGATTACTTCTCGATGCTTGCCGACAAGGTGCTGTACGACCCCAATTCGCCCATGCGCAACGATGAACTGTACATACCGGTGCTTGAAGCCCAGGTCGCGAGCCCGCTTCTTGACAAGTACGAGAAAATAGCCCCCGAATACAACCTGCAGCTTGCCAGGCAGAACCGCATAGGCCACAAGGCCAATGATTTCCGCTATACAGTTGCGTCGGGACGCAGCGGATCTCTCTATGGTATCCAGGCGGAATATACGCTTATATTCTTCAACAACCCGGGCTGCTCGATGTGCAAGCAGATCACCGAGGCTCTGTGCGAATCACCGATGATAGGCGAGATGGTCGAGCGCGGCACGCTCAAGGTGCTTGCACTCTATCCCGACGAGGATCTGGGCGAGTGGGAGGCATACCGCAAGAACATGCCGTCGTCATGGATAAATGCCTATGACAAGGGTACGACCATCAACAACGGGCAACTATATGATCTGAAGGCCATACCGTCGCTGTATCTTCTCGATTCTCAAAAACGGGTTCTCGTGAAGGATTCGACCGATGTCGGCTATATCGAATATGTCATCGACCACAGATGACGGTTGTGATAAGGTGAAAAAAGCGGCGCCCACGAACCATGGGCGCCGCTTTCCGATTTGCGTTTTGTGGTTTTTGTAATTATCGTTTCCTGCAATTGAAACTCCAGTCAAGTCCTATGCCGAACACGTGGCTCGTACGGTTGTAGGCGTCGGATCCCGCCAACTTCAGTGCATTGTTGTTGTAAATCTCCTGATTTACGGTGTGTTTGTCGTAGAAGGTAACGAAGTATGCGAAGTTGAGCTTGAGGTTTTCGAGTATTCTGAAAGCGCCGCCGACTCCCCATGACGTGGAACTGAGCGAGAAGCTCATGTCGGAATAGAAGGCGTCGGAGAGGTTGTACTGCGTACGCTGCACTCCGGTGCTGACAAGCCAGCGTTTGGTGATGTCGTATTCGAAACCGGCGATATACTCGTTCGTGCCGCCGTCGATGAGGTCGTGTTTGTCGTGGGCTATGCGTGCGCTTTTGTCGAAATAGTGGTGATACTCGACGCTCACGCGGAAACGGTCACAGAACTCTTTCCCGGCGGCTACCGACAGCAGTGCGGGTATGTCGTTGCGCGATTTTTCGTTGTCGGGGTAGAGTCCCGTGTCGTCGACTGCCGTGTTGTTGGTTACGGTTATCTTTGTCCGGAACTCATACTTCACGCCGAGACTCCAGCCCTTGTGGTTGAAGAATACACCGACGATGGGGTTGAAGCCGTAACCGCTCTGCTTGCTGTCGAGCTGCTTGTCCTTTACGGCATTGGCATATGCCGTCATTGCTGCGCTGTTGGCGGCATCGCCGGCTGCGGCATATGCGGCTGCGGCCTTCGTGAAGAAATCATAGGCCGAAACCATGCCTCCGTCGGGATTGAGCTGCGGGTGCTGAGGATTGATGCGTATGTCGCGTATGTATCCTTCGTACCCGTTGGAGGCGTGGTTGAACCTCACCTGTGCGGCTACCGACAGCCAGTCGGTGATCCGGAAGGCAAGACCTGCCTGTGCTGCATATACGATTGACGAACCGCTCATGTAACTGTCTACGGAGTATGCGGTCGTATTTATACCCTGTGCCGAGAGTGCTGCCGGGAGTATGGCCACCTGTGACTCGAAGGAGCCGAGTCCGGTATCATATGTTGCGCGTCCGCCTCCGCCGATCACGCCGAATGCGGCCATTACCGACCAGCGCTTGTGTTTCCATGCGAAGTCGAAACTCGGTATGGCGGCACTGGCCGTACCCTTGTATGTCTTTGTCTCGTTACCGCCGTTATATGCGAATGGGGCGAATGTCGATTTTGACGTTCTGGTCTGGAATGCGCCCTGGACGTTGAACGAGAAGTGGAATCCGTCATCGAGGAAACTTACTCCGGCCGGATTGGAATACACGGCGTCGATTT
>DXGW01000139.1 GCA_019113665.1 Candidatus Alistipes excrementipullorum | reverse complement strand
CTTACAGTGCGCAATTACCGTCGTGACGTGGAAGGTTTCGTAGCGTGGTTCGAGAGTTCGGGACGGACGTTCGACCCGGTGTGTGTCACTTCGGAAGATGTGCGCGAATGGGTTGTCCGCAGAGTAGAGGCCGACGGCATATCCTCGTCGTCGATGAACCGCGAGATGTCGTCGCTGAGGAGCTATTTCCGTTATCTGAGGCGCAAGGGAATTGTCGACAAGGACATTTTCACCGGAATACGCAATCTGAAAACGGCGAAACGTCTGCCGTCGTTCGTGCCCGAAACGCGCATGCCGCGCCTTTGGGACGAACTGCATGACGAGGCGTCGAGCGGAGACTTCCGCAAGGTGCGCGATGCGTTGATCGTTGCAATGTTCTACATGTGCGGTTTGCGTCTGGCCGAGCTCGTGGGTGTAGATGTCGATGATTTCTCATCGGATTTTACGGCGTTGAAGGTGCACGGCAAGGGTGACAAGGAGCGTATGGTGCCGATCACACGTTCGGTGCGCCGGATGCTCGGCGAATATTCGGCAGTGGTTGAGGGGCAGAATATTTGCAGAAATGGAGAAAAAGCGTTATTTTTAACCGGGAAGGGACGGCGTATCTCGCGGATTACGGTCTACCGTATCGTCAAGAGCGCATTGGCCGGTGCCGGGGTGCAGGGCAAGAACAGCCCGCACGTTCTGAGGCATACCTTTGCGACGCATCTGATGGACAGGGGCGCCGACATGCGCGAGATACAGGAGCTGATGGGCCACTCGTCGCTGAAGACGACGCAGGTGTACACCCACAACAGCATTGCGAAACTGAAACAGGCATATTTGCGGGCGCACCCCCGCGGGCATGGCGGCGATTGAGACCCGCCGGTGCAAGAGGTGCATATTGGAAGCCGGGACATGACGATGCCCGTATATTATTAACTGCGGCTATGCCGCTAAAAACAACACTACTATGAACGTAAACATTCAGACAGTGAAATTCGATGCCGACAAGAGGTTGGTCGAATTCGTGGAGCACAAGATGGCGAAAATGGACCGTTTTGCTGACCGCTCGACGGGAGCAGATGTCGTTCTGAAACTCGATAAGGACTTTGACAAGGGTAACAAGGTGGCAACCGTCACCATTCACATGCCGGGCTCGGACCTGGTGTCCGAGCAGCGGGCCAAGACCTTTGAGGAGGCTATCGACCTCGCCATCGACGCGCTGAAGCGTCAGAACGAGAAACTCAAGGAGAGATACAACAAATAGATGACAGTGGATAAACCGGAATTTTCGGGTCGAACGGAGAACCATCCGCTCGACCCGTTTTTACCTTCGGGGGCGAGGCTGCTGATGTTGGGCAGTTTCCCGCCGCAGCGCAGGCGCTGGTCGATGGAGTTCTACTATCCCAATCTGCAGAATGACATGTGGCGTATCTTCGGCCACATATTTTTCGGCGACCGTGCGCATTTCCTTACGGCCGACGGCAAGGCGTTCGACCGCGAGCGGATTGTCGGGTTCCTGACTGACAGGGGCATAGCGCTGTACGATACGGCTTCGGCCGTGAACAGGCTTAAGGACAATGCCTCGGACCAGTTTCTCGAGATCGTCGAGACGACCGACATAGCTGCGCTTCTGAGAAGTCTCCCTGCGTGCCGGGCCGTGGTTGCCACCGGCGGCAAGGCGGCGGAAACGGCCGCAAGTGTGCTCGGGTGTGATGTGCCGGCTGTCGGACGGTCAGCCGCATTCGGTTTCGACGGGCGGGAGATGAAGTTGTGGCGTATGCCTTCGTCGTCGCGGGCCTATCCGCTGCCGCTGGAGCGCAAGGCCGCGATATATCGGGAGATGTTCGAAGCTTCGGGATTGATATGAAAAGAGCGGTTGCCTTTGCAACCGCTCTTTTATTTTGCCCTGTATGCGCGTTGTACGCCCTTGATGCGCATCAGCGAGTGTACGAGCATGTCGACGACGCCTGCACCTGCAACCTCGACGCTGACGGTGCCGATGACCGAGCCGTCGCCGCGCGAAACGAAACTTATCGAGCGCATGTTGAGCTTCAGGTCGCGGCTTATGACCTCGGTGATGCTGTTGGCAAGGCCTGCCGAGTCCTGTGCGATGATCGAGATGGTGGCGCGGAACGAACCGTCCACACGCTCCCTCCACCGTGCCTCCATGACGCGGTATGGGTAGTTTTCGCGCAGGCGCTGCGCATTTGGACAGTCGCAGCGGTGTATCGTGATGCCCGAGTTTACGGTCACGAATCCGAAGATGTCGTCGCCCTTGATGGGGTTGCAGCACTTGGCGAGCTTGTACTCTATCTTGTTGATCTTTTCGTCTATGACCAGCGCGTCGCCCGATGACGGCAGCTTGCGCTCGGCGGCCTTGCGGTTGCGCTCGGCCTCGGCTTCGGCTACCGACGCACGGCGCTCCTCGTCGGCTGCTCCCGACAGCCAGTGGGCGACGATCTCCTTTATCTCGGCGAGTTCGATCTTGCCGGTAGCCACCATCTCGTAGAAGATGGTTCCCGTGCGCAGCTTGTAATACTTGACAAGATATGCGACGGCCTCGTCTATGGTGACGTTCAGCTTCCAGTTCTTGAGTTTGCGTTCGAGCTCCTCGCGCCCGATCTTGGCATTCTTGGCCTGCTCCTCGCGCAGGTACGACTTGATCTTGTTGCGAGCCTTGGCCGTGACCACGAAGTTGAGCCAGTCGGCCTTGGGGGTCTGGTTCTTCTGCGAGAAGATTTCGGCTATGTCGCCGTTGTGCAGCACCTCCCGTATTGGTACGGCACGTCCGTTCACCTTGCCGCCCGAACATGTCGAGCCCAGCGACGTGTGTATGTCGAAGGCGAAGTCGAGCAGCGTGGCCCCTTCGGGCAGCTTGCGTATGTCGCCGTTGGGCGTGAATACGAATATCTCGCCCGAGGCCGGTTCGGCATCGAACCGTTGTGCCAGCGAGTGAGTCGTGTCCTCGATGAGTTCGCGAAGGTGCGACAGCCACTGCTCGCTGGTCTGTCCGCCCTGGTTGACACCCTTGTATCGCCAGTGCGCCGCGATACCGCGCTCGGCGACGTCGTTCATGCGCTCGGTGCGTATCTGTATCTCGACCCAGCGGCCTCCGCCCGCCGCGACGGTGGTGTGCAGCGACTCGTATCCGTTGGATTTCGGAATGGTGATCCAGTCGCGCATGCGTTCGGGATTTGGCGTATAGATATCGCTCACGATCGAGTAGACGGTCCAGCACTGCTGCTTCTCGGCTTCGCGCGGGCAGTCTATGATGATGCGTATGGCAAAGATGTCGTAAACCCCCTCGAACGGGACATGCTGCTTGCGCATCTTGCTCCAGATCGAGTATATCGACTTGGTCCTGCTCTTGATATGGTATTTTATTCCATGGGCGTCGAGCTGGGCCGTTATTGGCTCGATGAACCGGGCGATGAATGTCTGTCGTTCCGACTCGGTGTTTTCGAGTTTGGTCTTTATGTCGTTGAAGTCGTCGGGTTCGAGGTAGCTCAGCGCTATGTCCTCGAGTTCGCTCTTGATGTTGTAGAGACCGAGCTTGTGTGCTATCTGGGCATAGAGGTTCATGCTCTCCCAACTCTTCTTGCGCCACTTCTCGCGCGGGAAGATGTTCAGCGAGCGCATCACCTCGAGACGGTCGGCCAGTTTGATGAGTATGACGCGCGGGTCCTCGGAGTATGAAACTATCAGGTCGCGGAAGTTCGAGGCCTGCTCTTTCGAGGCCTTGAGCTTAATGGCCGATATGTTGGCCAGGCCCACGACTATGCCCACGACCTCCTCGCCGAAGAGACGTCGGATCTCTTCGAGCAGGTCGACAAGTGAGCCGTCCTTGCTCTTGTCGGCTATGCGTACCACGTCGTGAATGATCGATGCCACGGCCGAATTGCGTCCCAGTCCGATTTCGGATACGACGATGTGTGCCACAGCCACACCGTGGTCGAGCATCGGGCTGCCGTCATAACGGGTCGCGTCCCCGAGTTTCTCGGAGGCGTATTCAAGGGCCGTGTTGACCGCTTGTTGTGTCGTCTCGGAGAAAGTCTCCTTGACGAAAGTTCTTAATTTGACGTATCTTTCTAACATAACCG
>DXGW01000138.1 GCA_019113665.1 Candidatus Alistipes excrementipullorum | reverse complement strand
ATCCATTAAAACACTGCAAGAGATGATTAACAAGATCAAACTGGCGATAGTCGCGCTGCTCGGCTTTTCGACGGCGTGCTCAAGCGTGAAGCATACGACCAGAAGCAAGACCGATACCCAGTCCGAGGAGGTTACCCCTGCGATCAAGGTTATGTACGGAGTGCCTGCGCCCCGACCCGTCGATCCGAAACAGGCCGAGACTCCCAAGAAGGAGGCTGTCAAGGCCGAACGTCCCGCAGAGTTTAAATCCGCAGAGGAGAAGTGATGCGACCCGGCCTGCGCAAGAGGATTGCCCTGCGGCTGTTTTCGGAGATGTATGCCGAGAAGGTAGCCGCACATGAGTTGCGCACTCTTTTTTGGGAGATGACGCTGCGGTGCAACCTCTCGTGCCGCCACTGCGGCAGCGACTGCCGTGCCGATGCGGCTGTTGCCGACATGCCGCTGGCCGATTTTCTTAAGGTTCTCGACGAGGAGATCACGCCGCATGTGCGGCCGTCGGATCTGCTCATCGTCTTTTCCGGAGGCGAGGTACTTGTCCGTAGCGATCTGGAGGAGGCGGGCCGTGCCGTAACGGAGCGCGGCTATGCCTGGGGCATGGTCACCAACGGCATGCTGCTTACGCGTGAACGCCTTGCCTCCCTTCTGGACGCGGGCCTGCGCTCCATATCCGTCAGCCTCGACGGATTCGCCGATACCCATAATTACATACGCCGCAATCCGCTCTCTTTCGACCGGGCTGTTGCGGCCATAGACGCCGTTGTAGCCGAGCCGTCGCTGGCCTACGACGTGATCACATGCGTCACGTCGCCCATGATCCCGCGCCTCGACGAATTTGCCGGGTGGCTCATCTCGCGAGGTGTCCGCTCGTGGCGTATATTCACGATATTCCCGGCGGGCCGTGCCGAGGGCGACGACACCCTGTCGCTGAGCGATGCCGAGTTCCGTACGCTGCTCGACTTCATAGTCCGCATGCGCCGTAGGGGCGACATCGAGGTGAGCTACTCCTGCGAGGGCTTTCTCGGGGATTACGAGGCCGAGGTGCGTGACGATTTCTACCAGTGCGCTGCGGGAGTGTCGGTTGCGTCGATAAGGGTCGACGGGTCGATTTCGGGGTGTACGAGCGTCCGCTCGGACTTCACGCAGGGGAACATCTATACCGACAGCTTCTGGGACGTATGGCAGAACCGTTTCCGTCCATTCCGCGACAGGGAGTGGGCCCGCACGGGCGAGTGTGCCGCGTGCGACATGTTCCGTTACTGTCAGGGCGGGGGCATGCACCTGCGTGACAACGACCGCCGGCTCATGTATTGTCACTATCGCAAACTACTATAAAATTAAAACCCTGAACCATGAAAAGATTCTACTGTTATGTTTCGGCCTTGTGCCTTGTGTGGGCGGCATCGTGCGGGAGCAGCGATGTGCCGGTCTATCTCGACGACAGCAAACCCATAGAGGAGCGTGTCGAGGACGCATTGAGCCGTATGACGCTCGAAGAGAAGGTGGCCATGCTCCATGCCCAGTCCAAGTTCTCGTCACCGGGAGTTCCGCGCCTGGGTATTCCCGAGGTGTGGTGTTCGGACGGCCCTCACGGTATCCGCGAGGAGGTGCTTTGGGACGAGTGGGGCGGTGCCGGCTGGACCAACGACTACTGCACGGCTTTCCCTGCGCTGACATGCCTTGCGGCGTCGTGGGATCCGTCGATGTCGGCCATCTACGGCAAGGCCATCGGCGAGGAGGCGCGTTACCGCAACAAGACCGTGCTTCTGGGGCCCGGCGTCAACATCTACCGTACGCCGCTCAACGGCCGCAATTTCGAATATATGGGTGAGGATCCCTACCTTGCCAGCCGCATGGTCGTGCCGTACATACGCAACGTCCAGGAGCAGGGTGTGGCCACATGCCTCAAGCACTTTGCCCTGAACAACCAGGAGTACCACCGCCACGACGTCAATGTCGAGGTTAGCGACCGTGCCCTGTACGAGATCTACCTTCCGGCGTTCAAGGCCGGTGTCGTCGAGGGCGGCACATGGTCGATCATGGGATCGTACAACCTCTACGACGGCGAGCACTGCTGCCACAACAAGCGCCTGCTTGTCGACATACTGCGCGGGGAGTGGGGCTTCGACGGTACGGTCATTTCGGACTGGGGCGGCGTGAGCGACACGCGCCAGGCTCTCGACAACGGCCTCGACCTCGAATACGGTACATGGACCGACGGCCTTGCCCGCAATTCGGGCGGCAGCGACGCCTATGACAACTACTATATGGCCAATCCGTTGCTGGAGATGATCCGCTCGGAGGAGGGCGATGCTGCAAAAGCCGACATCGCCAAGGTCGACGACAAGGTCCGCAACATACTGCGCATGATTTTCCGCACGTCGATGGACCGCACGCGTCCCTATGGTTCGTTCGCCACGCAGGAGCATGCCGACGTGAGCCGCCGCATAGCCGAGAACGGCATCGTGCTGCTCAAGAACGACAATTCCGTACTGCCGATACGTCCCGCGGAGGTGTCGAAGATTCTGGTTGTCGGCGAGAACGCTTCGCGCCGTATGACCATCGGAGGCGGCAGCTCGTCGCTGAAGGTCAAGTACGAGGTTCTGCCCGTCGAGGGAATGCGCAATGTGTACGGCGAGGATAAGATCGTCTGCATGAAGGGCTATTCGAGCAATCCCGACGAGAAGGTCGAGTCGCTCGACGAGCTTCGTGCCGCCGCAGCCGAATGCGACGCCGTTGTCTTCTTCGGCGGCCTGAACAAGAAAGGCTATCAGGATTGCGAGGGGGCTGACCGCAAGGAGTTCGGCCTGCCGTACGGACAGGACGAGGTTATCGCCGCATTGGCCGGGGCCAACCCGCGCACGGCCGTCGTGATCATAAGCGGCAATGCCGTTGCCATGCCGTGGGTCGACAGCGTGAATGCCATTGTCGAGGGGTGGTATCTGGGCACCGAGGCCGGCAACGCGCTTGCCAACGTTATTTCGGGAGCGGTCAACCCGTCGGGCAAGCTGCCCTTCACCTACTATGCGAAACTCGAGGATTGCGGTGCGCATGCCTTTGACGCGAAGTGCTATCCGGGCGAGACTTCCGAAGGCGGGGATGGCAGCGACATATATGCCGGTGAAAGGAAACCGACCGAACAGCTCGAAAAGAAGGTCTTCAACGAGCGTTACAGCGAGGATATCTTCGTCGGCTACCGTTGGGTCGACCTCTACAATATCGAGCCGACCTTCCCGTTCGGCCATGGATTGAGCTATACGACCTTCGAATACTCCAACCTCGCTCTCGACAGGGAGACGATGCCCGTTGACGGCCGCCTGACGGTTACGGTCGATGTCCGCAATACGGGTCCGGTACGCGGCGGCGAGATCGTGCAGCTCTATGTGGGCGACAACGAGTCGACCGTCGAGCGTCCCGTTCGCGAGCTGAAGGCTTTCGACAAGGTGTTCCTCGATCCGGGCGAGACGAAGAGCGTGAAGTTCGTTCTCGACCGTACGGCTCTGCAATATTTCGATGCCGACAGGCACGACTGGCAGGTTGAGCCGGGAACGTTCACCGTCTATGTCGGGGCTTCGTCACGCGACCTGCGCGGCAAGGCCGAGTTTACGGTGGAGTAGCCTTCCGGCCATACATCGGCAGGCGGAGAGTCCGTACGACTCTCCGCCTGCCGTTTTCATATCTTCAGGAATATCTTCTGCCGGTACAGGAAGTAGAGGAAGAGCCAGCATACGGCCACATAACCTGCCGAGCCTATTACGGCGTCCCACGGCTGTCCGCAAAGGCGTTCGGCGCCGCCGAGGAAGAAGTTGCCGATGCCCTTGAAGTCGATGATCTCCTGGGCCAGGTAGATCGTTATCGAGTTGAGGCCGACGACGCGGAAAAAGAGGGTCCAGTTCCGGAGCCCCTTCACGTCGATCACGTAGTAGAAGAGTGCGAACATGAAGAGCGAATAGGCGCCGGCGACGCATACGAACGAACTGCTCCAAAGTTTCTTGTTTATCGGGAAGAACTCGTTCCACACCATTCCGGCGATCAGCAGGGCGGCAGCGGCTGCGAGCATGACGGCGGTTTTACGCGTGCCCGGCATCTTGTCTTCGGGACGGCGCACCAGTTCTCCGGTGAACATTCCCAGCATGGCTGTGACTATTGCGGGGAGTGTACTGAGCAAACCTTCGGGATCGAATGTTCCGGAGTATATTTTGCCCGGCAGCAGCATGCGGTCGACATATCCTGCCAGGTTCCCTTCGAACGAGAACGGGCCGGCGGCACCCTGCACGTCGGGTGCGGGGACGAATCGCAGCAGCAGCCAGTAGCCGATGAGAATTGCGGCCGCGATGGCGGCTCTTGTGCGAGTCCCGAAGTTGACGTACAGTATTGCGGCCAGCAGCCAGGCCGTTCCGATACGGCCGAGTACGCTGGCGATGCGCAGGTTCGCGAAGTCGAGGTCGAACAGCCCGTTGTAGACGATGCCGAGCAGTATCAGTGCGGCCGCCCGCCTGAAGAGCCTGGCATATATGCGTCCTTTTCCAAGTCCCGATTCCAGTTGTCTGGCAAGGGAGAACGGAAACGATACTCCTGCGATGAAGAGGAAGAGCGGGAATATCGTGTCATGGTGCGTGAAGCCGTCCCACCGGGCATGACCCATTGTCTCCGCGAGCCAGCACTCCCCGCCGCCGGGGAAGAGTGCGCATATCGAGACTATCAGCGGGGAGAGTCCCATGATGAAGAGCATGTCGAAGCCTCGCAGGGCGTCGAGTGAGAGAAGTCGTTTTTGTTCGTTCATATTGTCGGGGTTGCAAGGTTGGTGATACGGATACAAAGATGACGATAAACTTTCTGACGTGCAACAGCGCAGCGGCTTCGGTCAATAAAAAATGCCGCAGTCGTGTTGACTGCGGCATCTGTCGAGGTACCCGGATTCGAACCGGGGACCCCCTGCTCCCAAAGCAGGTGCGCTAACCGGACTGCGCTACACCTCGTTTGCGGGTGCAAAGATAACCGCTTTTTTGCTTACGTGCAACTTTTTTCGGAAACAGCGTTCCGAAATGGCCGAGCTGCTGCACGTGGACGCGGTGTGAGAGCGTTTTTTCGTATATTTGCCGTAAACAAATCGCAAGGAGATGAAAAGAGTAGTTTTATTGTTTGCCTTCCTGCTGGCATCGGCGTGTGCGCTGCCGCAGGACCTTACCGTTGCCTCCTACAACCTGCGCAACGACAACGAGTCCGACCGCCGGGCCGGAAACGGGTGGAACAAGCGCTGCGGCAAGGTGTGTGAAATCATCGATTACAACGGTTTCGACATTGTCGGGACCCAGGAGGTCAAGCACGGCATGCTGCTCGACATGTGTGCGGCCCTGCCCGGATACGGATATGTCGGTGTCGGGCGGGACGACGGTGCTACGGGCGGCGAATATTCGCCGATCTTCTACCGCAGGGACCGCTTCA
>DXGW01000137.1 GCA_019113665.1 Candidatus Alistipes excrementipullorum | reverse complement strand
TACGCACTGCTCGACTGCGAAGAGGCCAAGAAGTTCAAACCGACCGTAATATTCCCCGATACGGCGACAAACAAACTCGTCCCGTAACCATGGACACCTTTCTGTCCATACTCGCCGTACTCTTCACCTTTATCGGGATTGTCGGCAGCATCGTACCCGTACTTCCCGGCGTGGCCCTCAGCTACGCCGGACTGTTGTGTGCCTATTTCAGCGAAGGTTCACAGCTGACACCGACATTCATGTGGATATGGCTGGCGATTGTGCTCGTCGTGTCGCTCGTCGACTACCTGCTGCCGGGATACATGACCAAGGTATTCGGCGGCAGCCGCGCCGCAACGATCGGGGCTACCATAGGCGTAATCGCCGGCATGTTCTTCGGCCCTATCGGAATCATCGCAGGCCCGTTCGTCGGCGCCGTCGCAGGCGAGTTGCTGCACAACCGCGAAAACCTCGGGCGCGCCATACAGGTAGGCTTCGGTTCGTTCCTTTCGTTCATAGTGGGAACTGGCATCAAACTGATCGCAGCCGTAGCCATGTTCATATATGCCTGCAAGGACATATTCCCGTCGATAAAGGAGTCCATTTCCTCCATTTTTTAGTAAAAATATTCCGGATATTCCATTTTCCTACGTCAAAATTTGGCGGGGGAGGGTTATTGCTTATCTTTGTGTAGGCTTTAACACTTAAATCATATGAAGAGGTTATTTACAATTGTGGCCTTGATCACTGCATTATGCGCCACATCGTGCTCGAAGTACAAGTACGAAAGAGTAGCCGACGATCCGTTGAAGACACGTATCTACACGCTGGACAACGGTCTTAAGGTCTATATGACCGTCAACAAGGAGACGCCGCGAATCCAAACCTACATCGCAGTCAGAGTCGGAGCCAAGAACGACCCGGTCGAAACTACGGGTCTGGCCCACTATTTCGAACACCTGATGTTCAAGGGAACCAAGAGTTTCGGCACACAGGACTATGCCGCCGAAAAACCGATGCTCGACGAGATCGAGCGTCTGTTCGAAGTTTACCGCAACACGACCGACCCGGCCGAGCGTACGAAGATCTATGCCGTAATCGACAGCGTGTCGAACGAGGCATCGAAGATCTCAATTCCCAACGAGTATGACAAGCTGATGTCGGCAATCGGAGCCACCGGCTCGAACGCCTGGACATCATACGACGAGACGGTATATACCGAGGACATTCCTTCGAACCAGATCGAGAACTGGGCCAAGATACAGTCCGACCGCTTCGCCAATGCCGTAATACGCGGTTTCCACACGGAACTCGAAACCGTTTACGAAGAGTACAACATGTCGCTGGCGCAGGACGGCAACAAGGCCTTCGAAGGCCTTATGTCGATGCTCTTCCCGGATCACCCGTACGGGCAGCACTCCGTTCTCGGCACGCAGGAGCATCTGAAAAACCCCTCGATAACCAACATCAAGAACTACTACAATACATACTACGTACCCAATAACATGGCTATCTGTCTCTCCGGTGATCTGGATCCCGACAAGACCATAGCCATCATCGACAAATACTTCGGCGGGCTGAAACCCAATCCTGAACTTCCGAAGTTCACGTTCGAAGAGGCTGCGCCCTTCACCGAGCCCAAATCAAAGGAGGTCTACGGTATCGAGAGCGACTTCGTATATATGGGTTGGCGTACCGAAGGCGGCGCCAGCAAGAACGCCAACATGTACAACGTCATCGCCGAAATCCTCTACAACGGCAAGTGCGGCCTTATGGACGTCGATCTGATGCAGGCACAGAAGGTGCTGTATGGCGGAGCTCTCTACCTTTCCAACACAGACCTCGGCGCAATCGTAGCCATCGGCTACCCCAAGGAGGGACAGAGACTCGAAGAGGTGCGGGACCTGATTCTCGGCGAGGTTGCCAAACTGCGCAACGGGGAGTTCGACGAGGAGATTCTCAAGTCGGTAGTGGCAAACTACAAGCGCAACAAGATGCAGGAACTCGACAGCAACGACGGACGTGCATCTCAGTACGTAAGTTCATTCATCAACGGCACGGAGTGGGCTGACGAGGTACACGCACTCGACGAGATGGGCAAACTCACCAAGGAGCAGATCGTGGCTTGGGCCAATGAGAACATGCGCGACGACAACTATGTGGTTCTCTACAAACGCCACGGCGAAGACAAGAACCAGAAGAAGATCGAAAAGCCCCATATCACGCCCATCGAAACCAACCGCGATGCAAAGAGCGAATTCCTTGCCGGAATACAGAACTCGCAGGTCGAGCCCATTCAGCCGGTATTTGTCGATTTCGACAAGGACATGTCCGTAGGCAAAATGGGCAACGGCACCGAAGTGCTCTACAAGCAAAACAGGAGCAACGGTCTCTTCAGCCTCATGTACCTCTACGAATTCGGCCGTTATGACAATCCAAAGGCAGGTTTCGCCATCAACTCCCTCTCCGATCTGCTGGGAACCGATACCGAAACTGTCGAGCAGATCAAGAACGAGCTCTACAGCCTCGCCTGCGACTTCAGCATGATAGTTACCGACAACCGCAGCTATATAATGATCTCGGGTCTTGGTGAGAACATGGAGGCGGCAATGGAGATCGTCGAGGACTATCTGCGCAATGTCAAGGGTGACGACGCAAAACTGGCGGAACTCAAGAAGGACAAGATCAAGGAGCGTGAGGTATCGAAACTCGACCAGTACTCGAACTTCAATGCGCTGACCCGTTACGTGCTCTACGGAGCCGAAGCCGTAAAGGCCGGGACGCTCACCAACAAGCAGATCGAGGCCCTCACCTCGGACGAGCTCGTCGCCTGCATCAAGGCCCTGCCCGGATACAAGCACCGTGTAATGTACTACGGTCCTCTCGCCGAGCGCGATCTGATCGAGACCCTCGACCGCACGCACCGCATGAACGAAACGCTTACGGACCCGGCTGAAGACAAGGTCGTATATCTGCCCAAGGCTACGGAAGAGAACAGTGTCGTCGTGGCCGACTACGACTCGAAGCAGATATTCTACACGCAGTTGTCGAAACGTGCCGAAGACCGGTTCTCGGTCGACAACGACGCCATCATCAGGCTCTACAACGAGTACTTCGGCGGCGGCATGAATGCCATCGTATTCCAGGAGATGCGCGAGGCCCGCGGCCTGGCATACTCGGCATGGGCAAGGCTCAGCGAAGCCTCCAGCCCCGAAGGCGGATATTTCTACCGGGCCTTCATCGCCACGCAGAACGACAAGATGAAGCAGGCAATCGAGGCATTCGAGAGCATAATCAACGACATGCCCCAGTCGCAGGCGGCGTTCGACATCGCAAAGCAGTCGATGCTGACGGTTCTTGCCACCGACCGTACGATCAAGGACAATGTGCTCTGGCAGTACGTGGACAACCAGGACATGGGCGTGGACTTCGACCGCAACAAGGCCGTATATGAAAAGGTGCAGGACATGACGCTAGATGACGTAGTGAAGTTCCAGCAG
>DXGW01000136.1 GCA_019113665.1 Candidatus Alistipes excrementipullorum | reverse complement strand
TGTCGGCAAGACGGCCATAGCCGAAGGCATCGCACACCGTATAGTCGACGGCGACGTACCCGAGAACCTGAAATCGAAAGTGATCTTCTCGCTCGACATGGGCGCGCTGATTGCCGGTGCGAAGTATCAGGGCGAATTCGAGGAGCGTCTGAAAGCGGTCGTGCAGGAGGTCATAGCCAGCGACGGCGAGATCCTGCTCTTCATCGACGAGATACACACGCTGGTCGGCGCCGGCAAATCGAGCGGTGCCATGGACGCGGCCAACATTCTGAAACCGGCCCTTGCACGAGGCGAATTGCGCACCATAGGCGCTACGACCCTCGACGAGTTCCAGAAGTACTTCGAGCAGGACAAGGCTCTCGAACGCCGTTTCCAGAAGGTGATGGTCGACGAGCCGACGACCGAGGACGCCATATCGATACTCCGGGGATTGAAGGAGCGTTACGAATCGCACCACCAGGTACGTATCAAGGACGAGGCGATCATCGCCGCCGTCGAGCTGTCGCACCGCTACATCACCTCGCGTTTCCTGCCGGACAAGGCCATAGACCTTGTCGACGAGGCTGCGTCGAAGCTGCGTCTTGAGATGAACTCGATGCCGGAAGAGATCGATACGCTCGAACGCAAGATGCGCCAGCTGGAGATAGAGCGCGAAGCCATACGCCGCGAAAACGACACGCAGCGTGTCGAAGCCCTTACCAGGGAGATCGAGGACCTCAAGTCCAAAGACTCGCAGCTGAGGGCCAAGTGGCAGGGCGAACGTGACCTGCTCCACAAGATACAGGACGACAAGGCCCTGATCGAGCGGCTGAAGGTCGAGGCGCAGCAGGCCGAGCGCCAGGGCGACTACGGACGTGTCGCCGAGATCCGCTACGGCAAGATCGTCGAGGCACAGAAACGCATCGACGCCCTGCAGGACGAGCTGAAGATCGCCTCGGCTAACGGTGCCATGATCAAGGAGGAGGTCGACGCGCAGGATATCGCCGAAGTCGTATCGCGCTGGACCGGCATACCGGTTACGCGAATGCTTGCCTCGGAGCGCGAGAAGCTGCTCCACATGGAGGAAGAACTCCACAAGCGCGTAGTCGGACAGGAGGAGGCCATCGCAGCCATATCCGATGCCGTACGCCGTTCGCGTGCCGGTCTGAACGATGCCCGCAAGCCTATCGGTTCGTTCATCTTCCTCGGCACCACGGGTGTCGGCAAGACCGAACTGGCAAAGGCTCTGGCCGAGTTCCTCTTCAACGACGACAACATGCTGACGCGTATCGACATGAGCGAGTACCAGGAGCGTCACAGCGTCTCGCGTCTGGTCGGAGCGCCTCCGGGATACGTCGGCTATGACGAGGGCGGACAGCTCACCGAGGCCGTAAGGCGCAAGCCCTACTCGGTAGTGCTGCTCGACGAGATCGAGAAGGCCCACCCCGACGTCTTCAACATTCTGTTGCAGGTACTCGACGACGGCCGCCTTACCGACAACAAGGGCCGTACGGTCGACTTCCGCAACACGATCATCATAATGACGTCGAACATGGGCTCGAACATAATCCAGGAGAACTTCGCGCCCGCCTTCGACGACAAAAAGCTCGACAGGTCGATCGTCGAAAAGACCCGTCAGGACGTCATCGAACTGCTCAAGCAGCAGCTCAAGCCCGAGTTCCTGAACCGTATCGACGAAATCGTGATGTTCGAACCGTTGACCCGCAAGGAGATCGAGCGCATCGTCGACATACAGATGGACATCGTCGGACACATGCTTTCGGAGAACGGCATAAGGCTCGAATACAGTGATGCCGCCCGCAACTGGATCGCCGACGCAGGCTACGACCCGATGTTCGGTGCCCGACCCGTTAAGCGTACGATACAGCGTACTGTGGTGAACGAACTCTCGAAAGAGATTCTGGCCGGCCATATCGACCGCGAGCACCCCATACGCATCGACGTGAAGGACAACGAACTGACGTTCGAGAACAAGTGACGCCGCAACAGTGTCAGACAACGGATCCCGGAAGGGTTGCAACCCTTCCGGGATTTTTTTGTTTGTCGTCCGAAGAGCACTATAGCGGTCTGACAACATGAGCCGGCCATTACAAAAACAGGCGGGAATCTCACGATTGCCGCCTGCCTTCGGAGCTTGCGCCCCTAAAACTACTAACCCAAACTTAAATAAATGAAGAAACCTCACTGCATCGTGCAGTTTTTCGATGCAGTTACTTATCGTAAAACAAATCTAATACCAAAAACGGATACGACGCATGGCGCCGTATCCGTTTTGCTACTTAAATGACCGAATATACTATCAGTCTGCCTTCTAACCGAAAATTCCGGTGTATGTATGGGGCGTCAGGGCCATCAGTTCGGCCTTGACTTCGGGCTTTACGTCGAGTGAAGCTATGAACTCGTGTATCGACTCCTCGGTGATGTGCTGGTTGGTTCGCGTAAGCGCCTTCAACGCCTCGTACGGCTTGGGATAACCCTCACGCCGCAGAATGGTCTGGATACCTTCGGCAACCACCGCCCAGTTGGCGTCGAGATCGCGGTCAATAGCCTCGCGGTTGAGCAGGAGCTTGTTCAGTCCCTTCATCAACGATGCCAAAGCTATGAGCGAATGGGCGACGGGAACACCCGTATTGCGCATTACGGTCGAGTCGGTAAGGTCACGCTGCAGTCGCGATACCGGCAACTTGGCCGAAAGGTGGGCGAAGATGGCGTTGGCCATGCCAAGATTGCCTTCGGCATTCTCGAAGTCGATGGGATTGACCTTGTGCGGCATCGCGCTCGAACCGACCTCGTCCTTCTTGATCTGCTGGCGGAAATACTCCATCGAGATGTAGGTCCATATGTCACGGCAGAGATCGATGAGTATGGTATTGATGCGTTTCAGCGCATCGAACACGGCGGCGAGGTTGTCGTAGTGGTCGATCTGCGTGGTAAACTGCGAACGGTGCAGCGACAGGCGCTCACCGACAAAGCGGTTGGCGAACTCGGCCCAGTCGATGTCGGGGTATGCGACATGGTGGGCGTTGAAATTGCCCGTGGCACCGCCGAACTTGGCAGTTACGGGAATGTCGAGCAGCTGTCCGTACTGCTCGTCGAGACGCTCGACGAAAACCATAATCTCCTTGCCGAGGGTCGTGGGCGAGGCGGGCTGGCCGTGGGTATGTGCCAGCATCGGTATGCCGTGCCACTCGTCGGCCAGCGACGAAAGACGCTCCATGAGCTCCTCGAGAGCCGGTATGTAGACATCGGCCAGAGCCTCCTTGAGCATGAGCGGCATGGCCGTATTGTTGATATCCTGCGAGGTGAGGCCGAAGTGCACGAACTCGGAATGCGACTGAAGTCCCAGTGCGGCGAACTTCTCCTTGAGCAGATACTCCACGGCCTTGACGTCGTGGTTGGTCGTACGCTCGATCTCCTTTACGCGCTCGGCATCGGCCTGCGTGAAATTCTCATATATGTCGCGCAGGGCTTCGAACTTGCCCGGATCCACGTCCTTGAGTTCGGGCAGCGGGAGTTCGCACAGGGCGATGAAATACTCGACCTCGACACGCACACGGTAGCGTATGAGGGCATACTCGGAAAAATAGTTGGCCAACGGCTCCGCAACTTTGCGGTAACGGCCGTCGACAGGTGAAATAGCCGATAAAAGATTTAACATATAAAGAGTCTGATTTGAGCCCAAAATTAGTAATTTATACTGAAACCTCCCACTTTTTCGTTATCTTTGCAAAGATTTTGCACAGAAAAGATTCTCGAGTTATGAATTTTATATCGGCATTCATCGACGGCATCGTAGGCTTCGTAAGGCGCAACCCGCTGACATGCGTCATATTGCTGCTCATCGCGGTAGTGGCGCCCTCGCTCTTCGGGTTCATGCTCTACGTGATCCTCGGCATGGTGCTTGTCTCGATAATATCGGCACTGATCTTCGCATGGCGCCTGCGCCGCATGCAGCGTCAGATGGAGGAGCAGTTCCGCCAACATGAAAGCGAATATACCCGCTACGACCGCCGCAACAGCAGCGCCGAAGAGGGCGAGGTAAGGGTACATGCCACCACCGCCATGCCCGAAAAGAGGGTCAGCGACGACGTGGGCGAATATGTCGACTTCAAGGAGGAGAAGAACCCCGAACCCGAAAAATAACACCAGACAGCCGTGCTGAAGATTTTTGAACAGATAGGCCGCTATTTCATGCTGATGGGCAAGGTCTTTTCGCGTCCCGAAAAGATCTCGATCTACCGCAGCCGCGTGATCTACGAGATGGAGGCGCTGGGTATGAACTCGATAGGCCTTACGGCCATCATATCGGTATTCATCGGCGCGGCCATCACGCTGCAGATGTCCATAAGCCTCGAATCGCCGTTCATTCCCAAATACCTGATCGGCTACGCCACACGCGAGACGATGACCCTCGAGTTCTCGTCGACTGTCGTCGCGCTGATCCTCGCCGGCAAGGTCGGCTCGAACATCGCCTCGGAAATCGGCACGATGCGCATCACCGAACAGATCGACGCCCTCGAGATCATGGGCGTCAACTCGGCATCGTACCTCATACTGCCAAAAATCGTGGCTACGGTGCTCTTCTTCCCGTTCCTGACGCTGCTCAGCATCATGATCGGTTCGATCGGCGGTTACGCCATAGCCCTCGCCACAGGCATAATGATCCCTGACGACTACGTCGAGGGTCTGCTCTTCGACTTCAAGGTCTACTCGGTGGTCTACTCGCTCATAAAGATCGCCGTATTCGCATACATCATCACCTCGATATCGGCATTCTACGGATACTACGCCAAGGGCAACTCGCTCGAAGTGGGACGCGCCTCGACGCGCGCCGTAGTCGTAAGCTCGATAGTCATCATGATATTCAACCTCATACTGACACAACTGCTGCTGACATGATACGGTGCGAGCACATATTCAAGTCGTTCGAAGGGCGCACGGTCCTCGACGACATCTCGGTCGAGTTCGAAACGGGCAAGACCAACCTGGTCATCGGCCGCAGCGGATCGGGCAAGACCGTACTGCTGAAGACAATGGTCGGCCTGCATGCACCGGACTCGGGTGAGATATACTACGACGACATATGCTACACCTCCCTCGGTTTCACCGAGCGCAAGGAGATTCGCAAGGACATAGGAATGATATTTCAGGGAGGGGCGCTGCTCGACTCCTCGACCGTTGTCGAGAACGTCAAACTTCCGCTCGACCTCTTCACCGACAAGAGCGAGGCCGAAAAGCGCGAAAGGGTCGATTTCTGCCTGCAGCGCGTACGGCTCGAGGGCGCCGACGACCTCTACCCTTCGGAACTGAGCGGCGGCATGATCAAGCGTGTGGCCATAGCCCGCGCCATCGTGATGAACCCAAAGTATCTATTCTGCGACGAACCCAACTCGGGCCTCGACCCGCAGACGTCGGTGGTCATCGACAACCTCATACACGACATCACCAAGGAGTACAACATGACCACCATAATCAACACCCACGACATGAACTCCGTAATGGAGATAGGCGAGAAGATCGTCTACATACACGAGGGCCACAAGTGGTGGGAAGGCACCAAGGAGGAGATACTGCTGGCCGAAAACCGCGAACTCAACAACTTCGTCTTCGCGTCGGCCATGGCCAAACGGGCGAAGCGGCAGAGCGACTCCGACGCAGCCCACGGTTACAATCCGTAAGGCTGCGGCGACGGCATATTAAGAATTTTAAATTTTTACTTGCGTAAAATATATAAAGTATGTACTTTTGCGCTGTGAAAAAGATAACGGAAGTTTTTACTAACAAATAAATCAAATCACTATGGCAACTATTAAAATCGGTATCAACGGTTTCGGTCGTATCGGACGTTTGGTATTCCGCGCTGCTTGCAAGAACGCAGCAATCGAGGTTGTAGGTATCAACGACCTCGTACCCGTAGACTACATGGCTTACATGCTCAAGTACGACACGATGCACGGCAAGTTCGACGGCACGGTAGATTACGACCTCGAGAAGAGCCAGCTCATCGTTAACGGCAAGGCTATCCGCGTAACCGCCGAGAAAGACCCCGCAAACCTGAAGTGGAACGAGGTAGGCGCCGAGTACATCGTAGAGTCGACCGGTCTGTTCCTGACCAAGGAGAAGGCTGAGGCTCACATCGCAGCCGGTGCCAAGTACGTGGTTATGTCGGCTCCTTCGAAGGACGACACCCCGATGTTCGTATGCGGCGTAAACACCGACACCTATGCAGGCCAGAAGATCGTTTCGAACGCATCTTGCACCACCAACTGCTTGGCTCCCATCGCCAAGGTTCTGAACGACAAGTTCGGTATCACCGACGGTCTTATGACCACCGTTCACTCGACCACCGCAACCCAGAAGACCGTTGACGGTCCTTCGATGAAAGACTGGCGTGGCGGCCGTGCTGCAAGCGGCAACATCATTCCTTCGTCGACCGGCGCTGCCAAGGCTGTAGGTAAGGTTATCCCCGAGCTCAACGGCAAACTGACCGGTATGTCGATGCGTGTTCCTACCCTCGACGTTTCGGTTGTCGACCTCACCGTAAACCTCGCAAAACCCGCGAAGTACGACGAGATCTGCGCTGCCATGAAAGAGGCTTCGGAAGGCGAACTCAAGGGCATTCTCGGTTACACCGAAGAGGCTGTCGTTTCGTCGGACTTCCTCGGCGACGCACGCACTTCGATCTTCGACAAGGCTGCCGGTATCGCTTTGACCGACACCTTCGTTAAGGTTGTTTCGTGGTACGACAACGAGTGGGGTTACTCGAACAAGGTAATCATGCTCATCGAGAAGATGGCTGCCTACAACAACAAATAAGAGTACAGGCCATTGAATCCAATCGGGATTTCCTCAAAGGGAAGTCCCGATTTTTTTGTGCGTCCGGCAAAGAGCTCACAAAAAAGTCAGCCGCCGGAAAAAGATTCCGACGACAGGCAACACCTGTATGATAATGTTTGGAACGGGGCTGCGACGCCGTTGCGCCGTGACCTACTCCCCTCCTGCGGAGAGTTCGATCGAGGCGCCCGACCAGCTGTTGACCGAATAGACCTTGTTCACGACGCCCTTCCCGCCCCGCGTAATGCGCACCTTCAGGTCAAAGGGCTTGTATTCGGCCACGCCACGCCCCTCGGGCAGAGTATGCGGTATGACGTATATGTACATCAGAAGATGGTCGCACGGCACCGTAGATATGGTGACGGTCCGCGGCGACACATACCCCTGCGGCGGATTCTTCATGTCCGCACCGACATCGGCAATGTGGTCGTCGGCCGAGGCGAAACCGACACGCTCGCCCTGTGCGTCGAAACAGCCGCATGTTACGGCCACGTTGTAACGCCAGAAATATTCGAACGAACTCGAAATCTCTATTTTGAAACCTCCGACAATCTCCATACTCCGATATTTGCTGTCACAAAAATACTAAATTGAAGGAAAACTTTGCACAATTTATGAATTTATAGTACATTTGCGGACTAATTGCGTAGAATGAATATCGCAAAAAAATACTCGATAGCCTACAAGGGCCTTAAAAACGGCCTGCATGAATTCGATTTCAAGGTCGACGGCGAACTCTTCGCCGCCGAGGAGAACACCGAAATCAAGGGAGGCGAATGCGACGTACACGTGTCGCTCGAGAAGTCGGAATCGATGCTCGAGATCGGCGTGGCGATAAGCGGATACGTGATTACGGAGTGCGACCGCTGCCTGGAAGACTGCAAGGTTCCGATCGAATACGAAGGGACTCTGATGGTCAAGTTCTCGGACGAGATACGCGACTACGACGGTGAGGTGATGTGGATCTCCCCGGCCGACGGCGAGGTGGAACTTGCGCAGTACATATACGAGAGTATAGTCCTGGCAATGCCCTACCGGCGCGTTCACCCCGACGGCGAGTGCAACCCCGACATGCTGGCACGCTTTACGGTGGCCGACGAGTCGCAGGAACAGGAAGACGAAGAATAAAACCGGAAAAGGAAAAGAATATAAATTTCATAAAGTTATTGCAACATGGCACATCCTAAACACAAAGTCTCCTCTACGAGAAGGGATAAGAGAAGAACTCACTACAAGGCCGAGGTTCCGACCGTAGTAGTATGCTCGAACTGCGGCGCATCGGTACTCTATCACCGTGTATGCCCCGAGTGCGGTTTCTATCGCGGTAAATTGGCTATCGAGAAGAAAGCTGCCGAATAGTTTTCAAGACTGCCCGACGCAATCGGCTCACGACATCGGCAACGACCGTCCGAGAGCCGCCGAACGGCAACGACAGCCAAAAAGGTGCTGCCCCCACAGCGGGACGGCGCCTTTTTTGCATCGGCAAACGCAAAGCGCACACGGCGACACAGGCAATGTCCGATTAGCCATGCCGATGTTCCTATTTCACTACTTACCGTCAAGAAGTTACCCGGACATATACGTAGTTAACGAAAAAAATCGTACATTTACACCGCAAATATTAACGAGAGACACATATGTTGAAGATAGGTTTAGATGCCATGGGAGGCGATTTCGCTCCCGAAGCAGCCGTCAAGGGCGCTGCAATGGCGGCAAATGAACTCGGAAGCGACAGCCGCATCGTCCTTTTCGGCGATGAGGAGAAGATACGCACACTGTTGGCAAACGAGAACTGCAATACGGACAAACTCGACATAGTACACACAACCGAAGTAATCGAAATGGGCGACCACCCCGCCAAGGCTTTCCAGCAGAAGAGCAATTCGAGCATAACGGTCGGATTCGGATACCTGGCCAAGGGCCTGATCGACGGATTCGCAAGTGCCGGCAGCACCGGAGCCATGATGGTAGGATCGATGTATGCCGTAAAGCCGATCGAAGGTGTTATCCGCCCGACAATATCGACCGTAGTGCCTACGGTTGCCGGAACGCCGATAGTACTGCTTGACGTCGGTCTCAACGTAGACTGCAAGCCCGAGGTTCTCTGCCAGTACGGACTTATCGGCTCGATATACGCCGAATCGGTACTGGGCATCGAGCGTCCGAGAGTCGCACTGCTCAACATAGGCGAGGAGGAGACCAAAGGCAACGCGCAGGCAAAGGCCACATACGAGCTGATGAAGGCCGAGGGCGAGAATGGCAAGTTCAACTTCGTAGGCAACGTCGAGGCATCGTACATCTTCACCGGCAAGATCGCCGACGTGGTAGTATGCGACGGATTCGTCGGCAACACCATACTGAAGATGGTAGAGGGACTTTACCAGATCAATGTCCGCACGGGCGTCGAGAGCCGCTTCTGGTCGGCCATGAACTACGAGAACGTCGGCGGCACACCTGTTCTGGGCGTAAATGCACCCGTAACCATCGGACACGGCAAGTCCACCCCGCTGGCCATCAAGAACATGGTATTGTCAACCGAGCGCGCCATCAAGGCACAGCTTACACAAAAGCTTCAGGAGGCATTCAAGGCCTGACAGAGGTTGGATTACAGACAAAAGAGGGAGCAGCGCAATGCTGTTCCCTCTTTTATTTACGCTGCAACGGCAAAACGTTCTGTATGCCAGTTCCGCGGAGCAATGTCCGATAAAAAAGACATCGGTTCTCAAAAAGAGAACCGATGTCTTGTCGTAGTGGATAGGGGATTCGAACCCCTATGTCGTGCGTGAGAGGCACGTATCCTAGCCCTTAGATGAATCCACCATCATTTCAGTGGTGCAAAGGTATATAAAATTTTCAAATTACAAAACCTTCAGCACAAAAAAACGCATTTTTTACATCAACCTTCAAAAAAATGCAAAAAAAATCGAGGTCTCGGCGGTATTCGACCCCAAGCGAGCACC
>DXGW01000135.1 GCA_019113665.1 Candidatus Alistipes excrementipullorum | reverse complement strand
AATTCTGCCATTCGTAACAGACTGTATGAAATAAGGAGGGAGAGATTATGGAAGTTATTTTGATCAAGGACATCGAGAATTTGGGCTATGCCAACGACATCGTCAAGGTAAAGCCCGGTTACGCGAATAACTACCTGATACCTCAGGGTTTCGCCAAGGCCGCAACCGCTTCCGCAAAGAAGGTGCTGGCCGAGAACCTCAAGCAGCGCGCTCACAAGGACGCCAAGATCCTGGCCGACGCACAGGCTCTGGCCGAGAAGATCGCAAACCTGCCGCTGTCGTTCACTGTAAAGGCAGAAGAGGGCAAGATCTTCGGTTCGATCACCTCGTCAGACATAGCCGAGGCTCTGGCTGCCAAAGGTGTTGAGGTTGACCGCAAGAACATCAGCGTAGAGGCTATCAAGACCGTAGGCGAGTATGAGGCTACGGTAAAGCTCCACCGCGAGGTAAAGGCTACCGTCAAACTGTCGGTTGCAGCCGAGGAGTAACAGAAGGTCTCCAAACCCATAACAAAGAGGTCGGATACGAATCCGGCCTCTTTTTTTCTCCATATTCCATGTCACCCGAACCGTTTTCGTGATTAAAAACACCTGATTCGTTGATTTGTCGGCCTGCTTTGTTGAATTAATTTTCCCACCCGACCTCCAAGCATTAAATTTGCAGGACTAAACAGATGAATATTAAGCAGTAAGAGAATCATGACCTACAAAAGCACATATTTCCGTCCTACGGTGAATGTTTTGGCCGTAGTTGCAGAAGAGGGTTTCGCACAATCGCTCACAGGCAATATTCCGTCAGCCGATGACGACGGATTCGAAGATACGGACATGTAGTTCCTCCCCTTAAAACAGACCATTATGAAGAAAGCACTTATTTCGGCACTTGCCGCCGTAGCCATCATGGGCTGCAGCGAGAGTGCCACAGACGATGCGGCCGCATACGGCGGAGAGGCCGGCACCGGATCGTACGTAGAACACATATGCATAGGCGCCGCCGCTTCGTCCGACGATACAAGGGCCGCATATGACGAAAATCTCGATGCATTGTGGGAGCAGGGCGACCGGATAAAGGTGCTGCACGGTTTCCTCGAATACAGCCTTACGCAATCGCAGACCGTCGAGGCGAGCCTTCTCGACCTCACCGACGGAGACGGCACGGGCAGCGCCCGGTTCGAAGGCGACATAACGGTCACCGGCAACGACTCCTATTACCACTCGGCATATCCGGCCGAGGCAAGCGAACTCTACATCAAGCGTTCGGCAGCGTCTGTCGGCACCAACAACTCGACGACCACATGCCGCATAACCATACCGTCCGAACAGAACGGCGAGTGGACGCCGTACATGTGGGCATCGACCTCGTCGGCCGTAAGTCTCGACAATCTCGAAGGATTCGATTACAATGTCCTGAACGGGGCGATATGTATCCGCGTATTCGAGAATGACCGCACCACGCCCAAACAGATCAGGTCCATAACCATAAACGCCGCCGGCACACCGATCGTGGGAACGTTCAGCGCTACGGCCAGCGGTACATCGGCATTGGCCTCGTTCTCGTTCGAGGGCAGCAGCGATACCGTCACGGCAGACAATCTCGATACGGTCGAGCAGTTGGGAGGTTATTACGAATACCGTTTCGAGGTGGCACCGGTCACTGTCGAGAGCCTGACCTTCACCATTACCGACCCGGACGGTTCGGTCATAACACGCACGGTCGGCGCGAAGACATTTGCAGCCAACCGCCGCAGCGGCTACAACATCTACTGGGACGCCGCATCGATAACAATGAGTGAGGCCACATCGTGGTATGAGAGCTATGCCACCAATCCCCAGACCGAACTTGCCACCGGAACCGTATTTGCAAACGGCATACGCATACAAGGCGTAGGTCCCGGAGAGATCGCCAAGGCCGGCATAGAGATAAACGGGGCTTTCTACCATACCACAACAGCGCTCGAATATGACATGGCCATAGGTTCGTTCGCCAGCGGCGAATACACGGTCAATGCCTATGCCCAGCTCGAGGACGGCAAGGAACTCCGTTCGGAATCCCACACGGTACACGTAACCGCCACGATTCCTGCAATCGAAAGCCACACGATACGATCGTCGTACAACTCCAACGGGACTACGGCCATGACCAACGATCTTGACGGCAGCCGCATCTATGCCGCCGTAACGCTCAACGACCCGTACGTCCAGTCATCGCTCGTATCAAGTACGACATTATACTACGGTCAGGCTTCACAGGCCGGGGCGGCAGGAAACGAGTTCCAGACCGAAACAACGGCATGGGGCCGCTACGACAACTGCCACGTAAGCGTAGTTCTCGGCAACGGCTACACGCTCAATACGCCGGCATATACGGTCAACGTAACGGGCATACCATACTACCTGGATCCGGACAGCGCCTCTCCGGCAGGCTGGAGCACCAGCAATACGTCCGAATGGAGTGGACATATCAGGTTCAATACGACCGATGCCTATGCCATATCACCGACATTCTTCGTTCCCGAACCGTTCAATGTAAACGCTTCAATAAGCGCGTACGCATACGGAGGTACGATATACGGCAACTACAAACCGGCGGTATACATCTCCGCCTCCTCATCGGGCATTGCATCGGGCGAAGCCACAACCCTCTCGGGATCTAACCTGCTCCCCAATGCAGGCGCCAGCTATCATGATATCAGCCGCACGCTCGGTTTAGGCTCCGTCAACAACGTATGCATCTTTACCAGCGGAAAGAAGGGAAGCAGCTGGACTATAGGCACCAACGGAGTGGTCGTAAGATCAATATCCATAACATACTGACAAACATCGGTTCCCACAACAACGGGGGGGGGAGTTGCAGTTTGCAACTCCC
>DXGW01000134.1 GCA_019113665.1 Candidatus Alistipes excrementipullorum | reverse complement strand
CTTGAGGCCCAGGCCCGTCGACTTGCGGCCGCTGATACGCGGCTGCAGGTTGTTGCTCACCGAGAGCATGTCGCCGCAGTCGGTAATCCTGACCGTAAGCGGCTCCTGTGCCCCGACGATGTTATGCTTGGTGGCATTCTCCACAAGCATCTGCACCGAACACGGAATGACATAGAAGCCCATGGCCTCCTTCGACACGTCGATCTCGACCGACAGGCCTTCGGCGAAACGCTCGCGCAGCAGGTCGATGTACATGCGCACGAAGGCAAGTTCCTCGCCCAACGGCACAATCTGCTTCTCCTCGTTCTGGAGCATGTAACGGTACATGCCCGCGAGTTTGCGGATAAAGGCGCTCGCACGCTCGCAGTCGCCCTCCTCGACCAGAAAGTCGAGAATATTGAGCGAGTTGAAGAGAAAATGGGGATTGATCTGCTGCTTCAGGGTGTTGTACTGGTAAAGGGCCTTGTGCCGGCGGTCGCGCTCGTCGCGCAGCTTCATGCGCGTAGTTACGACATAGCGTATGAGCAGCAGCACGGCATATACAGCCACACACACGGGCAGCAGCACAAGATAGAGGCGCAGCATCGCGTCGCGGTCCATGACGGCCCCGTTGCCTGAAGGAAAGTTGTAATAGGTGAAGAGCGTAATTACCAGCGTCAGCGACAACAGCAATACAGCCACGGTCAGCAAATAGACCCGCGGGTGCGACACGCGCAGCCTGAACGGGAAACTGACGAGCATGATGCAGCCACCGAGCAGGGTCACAATGGCATACGTGTTCGAAGCGAAGCCCCGCACCTCGTCCAGGATATTGGTCGACGAGAAGAACGGGGCGCTGAACAGCTGCACATATGTGATTCGTATGATCAGGATTGCTGCCGCCACCGTAACTATCACCGGAGTATTGAGATAACGTATCTGTGCATTGGGGCTCTGCGACCTGAACTTTGAGACGCCGTATGTCAGCCAACCCAGCAGTTCGGTCACCAGCATCGTCGTAATCGTCGGTGCGGCCGTTCCGTCACCGATAATGCGGCCGATGAGCTTTGCCCCGTACACGCCCAGTCCATAGCCGATGAAACAGCCCAAAAGGGCGAGCGGCGCAATGACCTCGACCTGCAGGTTGCGGCGTATGGCAATGATCGCGATCATAAGGATCGTGAGCAGCGTCAACGGCACATCGTCGAAATAATTGAACGTACGGCTCAACACCACGACCAGGGCATGCGCCAAAGCAAAAATGTGTATCAGATAGTCTATCCTGAGGCGGTGTTCTCCCATAATCAAATCATTGCATCAAACCAAAATTAAGAAAAACCGTCGGAAAAACCAAATCCGGACGCGATTTTTGCATGCCGCCGGCACCTTTCGTCCGACAAATCCCGCAGCTCGTCATAAAAATGCCGCAACTCGTCGTCCAACTGTTGTCTAATTCAAATGTTATTCTAAAATTTGTATAAACCAAACCTGAAAACCGCCTGAATGAACCGCCTATGGATAAACCCGACCTCTCTTTTTGGAAAATCTGGAACCTCAGCTTCGGATTCATGGGAGTGCAGATAGGCTATTCCCTGCAGAATTCCAACACCTCCACCATATTCGAATCACTCGGAGCCGACGTACACCACCTGAGCTACTTCTGGCTGGCCGCACCGCTTGCCGGGCTCGTCGTGCAACCGCTCGTGGGACTCTTCTCCGACAAGACATGGACACGGCTCGGACGCCGTATCCCCTTCATACTTGGAGGGGCCATCGTATCGGCCATAGCACTGGCGCTGATGCCTAACGCACCGACGCTGCTCGCTTTCGCTCCGCTGGCAATGGGAGCGTTCATACTGCTTTTCATGGACCTCTCGTTCAACGTCACGATGCAGCCGTTCCGCGCGCTCGTGGCCGACATGCTCAACGACCGTCAGAAAACAACCGGATATGTCGTCCAGACGTTCCTCATAAATCTCGGCGCCGTCATCGGTGCCGTCCTGCCGTTGCTGTTGACGCACCTCGGCGTATCCGACGAAACCGTCGAGGGACAGGTTTCGGACCACATCGCCTACTCATATTATATAGGAGGCGCCGTACTGCTGGCTACCGTCCTGATCACATCGTTCAAGACCAAAGAGTACCCTCCCGAAAAGTTCGCCGAGTACAACCATGAAGAGACCGACACCCCCCATGAAGGCAAATCGTCATTCATGGAGCTGCTGCGCGATATCCCGCGCGTAATGCTGCAACTCGGCGTTGTGCAGTTCTTCTCATGGGCCGCACTGTTCCTGATGTGGACATATCTCAAGCCGGCCATAACGGGCAGCGTCACCGACCACTTCACGGGCGAAATCCTCAGCGACGGAGCCACCCAGACATGGGTGGGCGTGCTGAACGGGACATACCCCGTACCGGCCTGCATAGCCTCGCTCTTTATAGGCGGCATAGCCGCACGCTACGGCAACAAGGCCGTATATGCCGTATCGCTGCTCTTCGGGGCCGCCGGCTTCGCAGGGCTGTGCCTGCTGCACGACCAGTACATGCTCATGCTGCCGATGGTAGGCATCGGAATAGCCTGGGCCGCCATACTCGCCATGCCGTACGCCATACTCTCACGCGCCGTCGAACCGCGGCGAATGGGCCTCTACATGGGAATCTTCAACTTCACCATAACCATACCGCAGATAGCGATAGGGCTTACCGGCGGCATCATCATCAAGCACCTGTTCAACTCGAATCCCGTAGCCATGATCGCTTTGGCCGGAGTATTCATGCTTCTGGCTGCCGTATCCGTATTTTTCGTAAACGAAAGCAGGGAGTAAACCCTTCCCTCGAACCTGAACCATAAAACACCAACTTTAATCAACTAACACAAAATGCTACTATGAAAAAACTTTGGCTATTATGTGCGGGTATACTGCTCGCAGCAGTGCTTACCCCCCCCCGCGGGTTTGCCCAAGACGGCAAATTCGAAGTCACGGGAGTCGTAGTCGACACCCAGGGTATGCCTGTCGTCGGTGCTACCGTATATGAAAAGGGCACCACCAACGGAACGACAACCAATGCCGAAGGTTCGTACACGATTGATGTAACGAGCAACAGCTCGGTGGTCGAGATCAGCTTCATAGGCTACAAGACCGTCGAATATGTCGCATCGTCGACAGAACTCAAGCGCGTAGTGCTCACCGAAGACGCGCTCGCCATGGACGATGTCGTAGTCATCGGTTACGGTACCGTCAAGAAGAAGGACGCTACGGGTTCGGTCGCCACGGTCAAGGCCGACCAGCTCAACAAGGGTCTCATCTCGTCGCCGGCAGACCTGCTGCGCGGCAAGAGCGCCGGTATCGTGGTTACGCAGGGCGACGGACAGCCCGGTTCAGCCCCGACGATACGTATCCGCGGCGGTTCGTCGCTGAAGGCGTCGAACGACCCGCTCATCGTGATCGACGGTCTGCCCGTGACCAACTCGACGATTTCGGGTGTCAGCAACCCCCTGAGCGCCATCAACCCCAGCGACATCGAGTCGTTCACAGTCCTCAAGGACGCATCGGCAACGGCCATCTACGGTTCGCGTGCATCGAACGGCGTCATCATCATCACCACCAAGAGCGGCTCGAAGCGCGACTCGGGCGTTCCCCACGTATCGGTGGACTTCACCACCTCGGTCAGCACCAACACCAAGTTCGTCGACGTGATGACGGGCGACGAGATGCGTGACGCCATACGCAACTGGGCAAGCGCCGGCGAGGAGAGCGACGCATACAAGGCTCTCGGCACGGCCAACACCGACTGGCAGCGCGAAATCTACCGCACGGCCATCAGCTACGACCTCAACGCTTCGCTTTACGGCAACGTACGCATGGGCGAGCACAACTACATGCCCTACCGCGTATCGGCCGGATACCTCAACCAGGACGGTATCCTCAAGACGTCGGGCATGGAGCGCGAGACCGTATCGCTCAACCTCAACCCCATTCTCATGGACGAGCACATCAACATCAACCTCAACGGCAAGTTCATGAACATGGACAACAACTTCGCGAACCAGAGCGCCGTCGGTGCCGCCGTGAAGTATGACCCGACACAGACCGTCTACGACGAGAACGGACTCAACGGATACACATGGTGGAACAACGGCAAGGGCACCACAACGCTCGACAACTGCAACACCATGGCCGTGCAGAACCCCGTGGCCCTGCTCAACGACAAGATCGACAAGGCCAACGCCAAACGATTCATAGGCAACGCCCAGATACAGTACAAGGTTCACGGACTGGAAGATCTGACCCTCAACCTCAACCTCGGTATGGACTACGTAAACTCGAAGGGTACGGTCGACATACGGCCCAACTCCGAGTTGTCTTACCACAACAAGCAGGAGTCCGGAACCGGAAGCCACAATGATTATACGCAGGAGAAGATGGACCAGACTCTGGAGACCTATCTCAACTACGCCAAGACCATCAACAAGCACTCGTTCGGCATCATGGCCGGTTACTCGTGGCAGCACTTCTACACCGAAGGGTTCACGCACACGGTGACGGCCGACGGCTCGAACATCGACCTGGTGGCACCCAAGACGACCAAGACCGAGAACTACCTGGTTTCATTCTTCGGACGCGCCAATTACAGCTATGACGACCGCTACATGGTTACGGCCACGGTACGTTACGACGGCACCTCGCGCTTCAAGAACAACAAGTGGGGACTCTTCCCGTCAGTGGCATTTGGCTGGAACATCGCCCGTGAGGAGTTCCTGCGCGACAACCCGACACTGTCGACGCTGAAGCTCCGCCTGAGCTGGGGTCAGACAGGCCAGCAGGACGTCGGCAGCGACTATCCCTCTATCGCCACCTACTACCTCAACACCGACGCCAGCCAGTATATTTTCGGCACTGAGTTCATAGCCCCAATCATTCCAAGAGGCTATAACGAGGACCTCAAGTGGGAGACCACGACCACATACAACGCCGGTATCGACTACGGATTCCTCCGCGGACGAATCTATGGATCGGTCGACTACTATTACCGCAAGACCACCGACCTGCTCAACTACACGCCCGTGGCTGCAGGTTCGAACCTCACGAACTACCTCGACGCCAACATCGGAACACTGATCAACCAGGGTGTCGAATTCGATATCAACGCCGTGGCCGTACAGACCCGCGACTGGTACTGGAACATAGGCTTCAACGTCGCATGGAACCAGAACAAGATCACCAAGCTGACCACCAATGACAGTGAAGAATACCGCGGCGTGGCAACCGGAGGCATCTCCGGCGGAACCGGCAACAACATACAGCGCTACATGTACGGCTACCCCATCAACTCGTTCTACGTTTACCAGCAGATCTACGACGAGAACGGCAAACCGATCGAGGGTGCATACGTGGACCGCAACGGCGATGGCAAGATCGACGACAAGGACATGTACTGCTGCAAGAAGGCCGCCCCGGACGTTACCATCGGCTTCAACACGCAGGTATCGTGGCGCAACCTGACGCTGTCGATGTCGGCACACGCCAACCTCGGCAACTACGTCTACAACAACGTCAAGTCCGACGGCGAGTACCTGGCCGACCTCTATACCAACAACTTCGTGAACAACCGCGTCGGCACGGCGCTGGAGACCAACTTCCGCAGCAATGCGCAGTACTTCTCGGACTACTATCTCGAGAACGCCTCGTTCCTCAAGATCGACAACATCACGCTGAGCTACCGCATCAAGCTCTGCAACGCACTGGACCGCGACATGAACCTCGACGTCTTCGCCACGGTACAGAACGTCTGCACGATCACCAAGTACAGCGGCATCGATCCCGAAATCTTCTCGGGTATAGACAACAACCTCTATCCCCGTCCCCGTACCTACATCATCGGCGTCAAGTTCAACTTCTAAAAGGCGCGGACAGTCATAACACTCAAAAAAGACCTTAAATATGAAAAGATACAAAGTAGTTCTGATCACTCTGGCCGCAGCGTTCTCGCTCGGTTTGAGTTCGTGCGTGAAGGATCTCGACGTCGAACCCATCGATCCGAGCATCACGCTTCCGGAGGACGTCCTCAACACCGAGGAGGCATTCCTCCAGGTACTGGCCAAATGCTACCAGGGTCTGGCCTGCTCCGCTTCGGACGGTCCCGACTCCTCGCCCGACATCAGCGGTGTCGACGGCGGTTACGGACAATATATCCGCGCCCTCTTCCAGCTGCAGGAGTACACCACCGACGAAGCTGCGGTTTGCTGGAACGACGGCAATGTCTACGACCTGCACAATCTGTGCTGGACTCCGACCAACGAGTTCGTGATGGCAATGTACGCCCGCATATACTTCCAGATCGGTCTCTGCAACGAGCTTATCCGCAAGGTGAACGAGAACCCGGCCGGCATCAGCGAGGACGAGTTCCCGATGGCATCGCGCGAGCAGATCAAAGCCGAAGCCCGCACGCTGCGCGCATTGAGCTACTACCACGCCATCGACATGTTCGGCAACGTTCCCCACGCCCTCGAAACCGACCCCGTGGGATCGGAAGGTCCGGGGCAGATATCGCGTGCGAAGCTCTTCGAGTGGCTTGAAAGCGAGCTCAAGAGCCTGGTCGACGGCGACGCCCTTCCCGAAGTAGGCGAGAACGAATACGGCCGTTGCAACAAGGGTCTGGCCCAGATGCTGCTGGCCAAGCTCTACCTCAATGCCGAAGTCTACACCGGTACGGCAAAATGGGCCGAGTGCGCTGCCGTCTGCTCCGACCTCATGGACGAGTATTCGCTCCACACCACTGCCGCCGGCTCGGTATACACTCCCTATCAGGAGCTCTTCTGCGCCGACAACCACCGTTTCACCAGAAATTCGACCTACCTCGGCGACGAGATCATATTCGTGGTTCCGCAGGACGGCATGAACATACGTTCGTACGGCGTAACCAACTTCATAACCTTCGCTGCCGCCGGCGGTGACATGGACTGCACGCAGTTGGGCATATCGTCCGGCTGGGGAGGCGTAAGCTGCCCGCGCCAGCTGTCGGAGCTATTCGACGACATTGACCAGCGCAAGATATTCTACACGGAGTACGGCATCGACATGGAGAAGCTGATGTCGGAGGACGGCTCGGCATTCAAACTCGAGAATTCGGGTTACAAATCGATGAAGTTCAAGAACATCAACGTCGACGGCTCGGCTGCACAGCACGCCACATTCGTCGACATCGACTTCCCGATGTTCCGTCTGGCCGACGTCTACCTGATGTATGCCGAGTGCAAGTGCCGTCTGGCCGGAGGAAACGAATACACGGACAGCGACGGCCGCGACCAGTTCAACGCCGTACGCACACGTGCAGGTCTGCAGGCCGTTCCGTCGTTCAACCTGCAGGACATTCTCGACGAGCGCGCCCGCGAACTCTACTACGAGTGCCACCGCCGTTCGGACCTCATACGCTTCGGCATGTTCACGTCCGACTCATACAAATGGGACTGGAAGGGCGGTATTTATGAAGGCCGCGGCGTTGACGACAAGTACAAACTCTTCCCGCTGCCTGCCGACGATATCAACTCCAACAGCAAGCTTACGCAGAATCCGGGTTACTAATCATCACACCAATCTAAAAAACTTCGAATATGAAAAAGTTATTGAACATAATGGCAGGCATGCTGGCTATGGCGGCGACGACGGCCTGCACCACCGATCTCGACGAAGTGCAGCTGAACCCGTCGGAGGTGGTGCCGCCGGTACTGACCGTGCCCGCGACCATCGACCTCGGAGCCATGGCATCGACGATGGAGTTCGACTATACACCCATAGACTACGGTTTCAGCGCAGCCGTCAACTATTCGCTCATGATCTCGACCGAGAGCCTCGAGACCCCAATATCCATAGCCATGGGCATCGCCGGTGACAAGCTTACGGCCGACCGCTTCAAGATAAACAGCGCACTGATCGACGCCGGCATAGCTCCTGCAGTCGAAACGGAGGTCAGCATGTGGCTCGAAGCAGGCATGATCAACGACAAGGGCTCGCTGCTCGCATCGACGGTATTCGCTTCGGAGCATGTGGCCAGCGAGGTGATACCCTATGTATGGTCCGTCACCGGCTACCTTGCGGCCGAAGACGAAACGCCCGTACTCGCAACACTCGACATGAAGGAGACGGCCGCCGACACGTGGCTCTGCGAAAAAGTCCCCGTCTACGGCACCTTCAAGTTCTGCTACAACCATGACGATACCGACGTACTGGGCGGAACCTTCGCCGCCATGAACGAAAACTTCACCGTTTCGGCGTCGGGAGGCGAAATCGACATCACCGCAGCCGAGGATTTCGAGGCCGGCACGCTCTACAACATACGCCTCAACACATCGACAAACGTGGCAAGCGTTTCGGTTCCCGACATCTGCTGGAGCCTTATCGGCGTAAACGGCGACTGGAACAAGGACGTGGACATGGTCGAGGTTGTCAGCGGCATATGGGTAAGCCCCGTCACCACGATGGAGGGTACGTTCAAGATACGTTATGCCGCCGGCTGGGACGATGAGCGCGGAGGTGTGTTCACCGAGCTCGGCAAAGCCTTCACGGCCGTATTCAAGGGCGACGACATAGCGCTTCCCGCCAAGAGCAGCTACCAGATAATCTACAACGCCAACGAAGACGTGATCACGGTGATCGAAGCAGTACCTTCGAGCAACCAGTGGCGCGTGATAGGTGAAGGAGTCATGGGCAGCAACTGGGACGCCGACTACTTCATGACCCAGTCCGCATCGGGCAAATGGTTCATCGAGAACATCTACATCGACGGCAGTTTCAAGATCCGCAACACGGCCGACTGGTCCGACCAGGACCGCGGAGGTGACCAGGACAAGTTCAACGACCTCGGCACCCCGATAAAGGTGGCACACGGAGGCTCGAACATAGCCCTCTACAAGAACTTCTACAACCTCGAATACGATCCTTCGGCCGAGACCATCACCATCACCGCCGGTACGGGTTATGTGGAAAGCGACATCGTATATCCCGAACAGATCGGCCTTACGGGCAACTTCTCGGGCTACAGCTGGGCTCCCGAATCGGCACCTCTCTACGAATGCAGCAAGCAGAGCGGCATCTCGACGGGCTACATATCGATGAGCAAGCCGGCGGCTGAAGACATACAGTTCAAGGTTACCTATCTCAAGGAGGGCAGCACGACCGAGTACAACTGGGTAAGCGGCGCAGTCGCATCGACCGAAGGCAACGACACCACCTTCAGCCTCGGTATCGGCGACAACATGACCCTCACCGAGGGTGGATACATGTTCACCGTCGACCTGGCATCGAGCACGGCTCTCTTCCACAAGTTCGAAACCGTAGGTCTTGTCGGCAACGCTACGGCGGCAGGCTGGCCCGACGATTCGAATCCCGAGTGCGACGAGCTGATGGCATTCAATCCCGCAAACGGCATGTACGAATACACGGGTGCATTCACGGCCGGAGAATTCAAGGTGCGTTTCGACTACAACTGGGACGAGAACCTCGGCGGCTCGCTGACCGACATGGTACGCAACGGCAACAACATTGCCGTAACCGAAGCCGGCACCTACAAGTGCGTCCTCGACATGACCAAAAAGCCGTTCACATTCACAATGACCAAACAGTAGCGGTGACTTTCACAGGCAGGCGGACCGTGACAGGTCGCCTGCCACAACGACAACCTCATACGGGCCAGCAATCCGCATGAGGTTTGACACGGCCAGGCCGTAACAAACAATACCGACCATGAAACTACGCAACACCGCATCGGCACTTCTGTGCGCCCTGCTCCTTGCAGGCGCATCGTGCACCAAAGAGAACAACGGCAACGACAACGGCGGCAGCCAGTCGTCCTCGTACACCGCCGTCACGGCCACTCCCGACCAGTGGGACAACGTCAAGCGTTCGGAACTGACATACGAACTGCTGATCTATTCGTTCGCCGACAGCGACGGCGACGGTATCGGCGACCTGAGGGGCGTGATGTCGAAGCTCGACTACATCGAGGCCCTCGGCGCCACGGCCATATGGCTCTCGCCGGTCCACCCCGCCGACTCGTACCACGGCTATGACGTCACGGACTACACGGCCGTAAACCCGGACTACGGCACGATGGAGGATTTCGAGGCGCTGGTCGACGCGGCGCATGAACGCGGCATCAGGATATACCTCGACTACG
>DXGW01000133.1 GCA_019113665.1 Candidatus Alistipes excrementipullorum | reverse complement strand
GCCACAATGGCAAATAGTTTGGTGACGACACCCGCGACACCGGCAAGCACCGGGCGGCCGTCGCAAATGACACGGCGAATGTCCGGTACGGATATGAGCAGCAGGAAAAGCAGACACCACCCCGCCAGTTTGAGCCGTTCGCGCCACGGCTCGGAACAGGAAGCCGCATTGCCGGCATCAGCGAGACAATCGTCGGGGACATCGCCCTCTTCGGAATCGGGTCCGCTTGCCGCAAACATGCCCAGAATCCATGCAAAGGCCGTACAGCCGCCGGATATCATGGCACTGCGAAGGCACCGGGAGGCTATCTCCGGATCGGACGACAACGAAAACAAGCCCCAGACAACGCCGAAAGCCACTGCCGCAGCCACGGGCAAACCCAGCCACAACGGCGAAAAGAGGAATGCATGCCAACGGCGGGCGTTGAACAGATTTCTAAACAGCCTTTTCATCTCCATCGCCTTTTTGTTCGATGTCGGGTGCAACGCCATCGGCCTTCGCGCGCTTCTGCTGCCGGTCGGCGACACGCATGCGGCCGCTGCGCCGCAGGGCATCTGCAATAATCCATTGCAGTTGCCCGTTGATGCTGCGGAACTCGTCGGCGGCCCACTTTTCGAGAGCCTCCATCGTCTCGCCGTCCACGCGCAGCACGAAACTCTTGACAGATGTATCGCGTTCTGCCACTTCTGAACGGATTTATTGATAGAGCGTACCGGTGTTCAGCACGGGCTGTGCCGCCTCGTCGGCGCACAGGACCACAAGCAGGTTGCTTACCATGGCGGCCTTCTTCTCCTCGTCGAGTTCGACAACCTCCTCGTCCGAAAGCTTGTCCAGCGCCATCTTGACCATCGTCACCGCACCCTCGACAATCTTCTCGCGGGCCGCGATGATGGCATCGGCCTGCTGGCGGCGCAACATGACGGCCGCAATCTCGGGCGCATAGGCAAGGTAGTTGATGCGCGCCTCGACAATCTCGATACCGGCCATGGCCAGACGCTCGTTGAGCTTGGCCTCGAGCTGCTCGTTGATCTCGCCGCTGTTCGAACGCAGCGTGAGCTCGCCGGTCTGCGTGCCGGCATCGTCATAGGCATAGCACCCCGCTACCTGACGCAGCGCGGCATCGCTCTGCACTCGGACGAAGTTTTCGAGAATCTGCATGCGGGCACTCGACGAAACGGCAAGTTCGTTCTCCTTGGCCGGAGCGTCGATGTCGAACACGGCACGGTAGATCTCGTCACGCTTGATGCGCCATACCAGAACCAGACCTATGAGTATCGGATTACCGGTCTTGTCGTTCACCTTGATCGGATCGACATTGAGGTTGCGCGCACGCAGCGAGATGCGCTTGACCGACATGAAGGGGTTGACCCACCAGTAGCCCGTCTCGCAGAAATTGCCGCGGTACTCGCCGAAGAACAGCAGCACGCGAGACTCGTTGGGTTCGAGCAGCATGAATCCGCATGACAGAATCAGCATCACGATCAGAAGCACGATACCAACTGGTATCAGAATATTGGCCAGAGCCTCGCCGTCGATGATGCCGAGAATGATCGAGGCAACCCCCGCCGCCAGCATCAGCATGACGACAAACAACATCACGAAACCGTTGCAGCGGCTTCCGGTGTACTCAAAGTTTCGGTTTTCCATACAAGAGCAGTTTTAATGATATTATTTTGATATCACAAATATATCACCCGATCCGTGTATCTCCAAATTTTCAGGCCGAAATTTTCAGGCATACGGCACAGTTTGTGGAGTTGACCCGTTCGGAAACAATAAAACTTTATTGCAATGGATCGAGAAAAACTAAAGAAAGACGATGCTGCCACGGCCGTTTTCGGCTCGGAGCAGATGCTGCAGTCGGCACCTGCCGAATTCATTCCGCAGCACAAGACAACCCCCGAAATAGCCTACCAGATGGTCAAGGAGGAGACTTACGCACAGACGCAGCCGCGCCTCAACCTGGCGACGTTCGTGACCACATACATGGACGACTATGCCACGCGCCTGATGAACGAGGCCATCAACGTGAACTATATCGACGAGACGGAGTATCCGCGCGTGGCCGTAATGTGCGGCCGCTGCATCAACATTCTGGCAAACCTGTGGCACTCGCCCGAGAAGGCGCAGTGGAAGGCCGGGGCCGTAGGCATCGGCTCCTCGGAGGCCTGCATGCTGGGAGGCGTGGCGGCCTGGCTGCGCTGGCGCGAACGCCGCAAGGCGCAGGGCAAGCCCTATGACAAGCCGAACCTCGTGATGAGCTCGGCATACCAGGTGGTATGGGAGAAGTTCTGCCAGCTGTGGCAGATCGAACTGCGGACCGTGCCCGTGACGTTCGACCGCCCGACACTCGACGTGAAGAAGGCACTCGAAACGTGCGACGAGAACACCATCTGCATAGTGCCGATAGCCGGCGTGACGTGGACCGGCCTCAACGACAACGTCGAGGAGCTCGACCGCGAACTCGACGCCTACAACCGCAGAACCGGATACGAAATACCGATACACGTCGACGCCGCCTCGGGCGGTTTCATACTGCCTTTCCTCAAGCCGGAGGAGAAATGGGATTTCCGCCTCAAGTGGGTGCTCTCGATTTCGACATCGGGGCACAAGTACGGGCTGGTATACCCCGGCCTGGGCTGGGTCGTATGGAAGGACAAGAAGTATCTGCCCGGAGACATGTCGTTCAGCGTGAACTACCTCGGCGCGAACATCACGCAGGTGGGCCTCAACTTCTCACGTCCCGCGGCGCAGATCCTCGGCCAGTACTACAACTTCATACGCCTCGGATTCGACGGATACCGCGAAATACAGCAGAGCTCGATGGAGGTGGCACAGTACTGCCACGACGAGATCGGCAAGATGAAGTGCTTCACCAACTATGCCGACAAACTTGAAAACCCGCTGTTCATCTGGTACATGAACCCCGAATACGACAAGACGGCCAAATGGACGCTCTACGACCTGCAGGCGACACTCCAGCAGAGCGGCTGGATGGTTCCGGCATACACGCTGCCGAAAGACCTTGACGATGTCGTCGTGATGCGCATAGTGGCCCGTCAGGGCATGTCGCGCGACATGGCCGACATGCTCCTGAGCGATATACGCAACGCCGTGGCCGAATTCGAAAAGCTGCAGTACCCGACGCAGTCGCGCTTGAAGTACGAAAAGCAGGAACAACAGTACGGCAAGGTATTCACACACTGATACGGCCGGAAAAGATACGGACGGCCCCGGAAAA
>DXGW01000132.1 GCA_019113665.1 Candidatus Alistipes excrementipullorum | reverse complement strand
ATAACCGTGCTTGCGCAGGTAGCGCGCACCGATGGTCGCCAGATCCATCAGGCAGACGCTCTTGTGCTCGCGGCCCAGGTCGCGGCGCATCTTCATGTAGAGCGACAGCGTGGCGTCCACATCGTCCTTGATGAACGACTCCTCGACCTTGACATCTTCGAGTATGGTCGTAAAGGTGGTGTGGCGGCAGTGGTCGCTCCAGTAGGTATCGAGTATGCGCAACTCCGTCTCATAGGGGTCGCGGCCCTCGGCACGGAAATATTTCAGGACCTCGCGCAGGTCGTCGGCATTCATGGCCAGCCCCATGCGGCGGCAGTAGTCGCCGGCATCGGCATCGTCCATGGCACGGAACCCTTCGAGTACCGGAACCGGCTTCACCGGGGGATTATCCATGGCGGCAAGACGCCCCAGGTCCTTCTCGCGCGAGTCGACCTTGTTGATCACATAGGCACGCACGCGCTCCAGATCGGCATCGCCGACCGTGTCGTCGAAGACCAACAGGCGCGCACTGCGTATGCGCACCTCGGCCGCCGGGTCGATGAGCCGCACGCAATCCTCGGCCGAAGCGGCCCGCTGGTCAAACTGGCCGGGCAGGTACTCGACGGCCAGATAACGGTGTCCCGTCAGGTCGAACTCGTCGACGACGCTGTCGGTGACAGTCTCGCCGAAGACCTGGTAGCGGCACTTTTCAAGCAACTCGGGAGTGAACCCGAAGAGGTCGTAAACGTTGATCAGTCGCAACTCGGCGACATGAAGCCCGAGATGTTCGTTCAACTCGCGGCGAAGGCTCTCGGCCTCGACACGGAACGCAGGGCGTTTCTCGACAAAAATACGGTAATCCTTCATATCCTGTTTTTTCGCTTATCTTACAAACTTGTCGGGCCATTCGGCGGCATAGCCCTCGGCCGTCATGCCCACGAACGTTATGTGGCCCATCTTGCGCAGGGGCTTGCATACGCTCTTGCCGTAGATGTGCACGTAGACACCCGGCAGCTCCTGCGCCGCAATGCGCTCGGCCGCCCCGAGGTCGCAGCCCAAAATGTTCTTCATCACCGTCGGCGCAACCAGACGCGGCTCCTCGAGCGGCTCGTCCATCAGGAAACGGCACAACTCACGGAACTGGTTGGTCGTACACCCCTCGATGGTATAGTGTCCGCTGTTGTGCGGGCGCGGCGCCATCTCGTTGAAATAGATCTCGTCGCCACGGACGAAATACTCGATGGCCAGAATGCCGCGGTAACCGCAGCGGCGCATGAAGGCACGGCTCTCGTCGGCAATGCGCCCGGCCATGCCGCCGTCGGCGCACGGCACGATGCAGAGGTCGAGAATACCGTCCTTGTGGATATTGCGGCCCACGGGGAAGCATATCTCACGCTCGCCGTCGGCCACAACCACGGCGCTCGCCTCGTAGTCGAATGGCATGAACTGCTCGACGATCAGCGGCGCCGGCAGCAGGGCGCGGGCACGCGCCATGTCCTCCTCACCGCGGACAACCACCTGTCCGTGTCCGTCGTAACCCAGCGTACGGGTCTTCACCACACACGGGCAGCCTATCCGGGCAACGGCCGCATCGAGCGACCCGGCATCGTCCGCCGCGGCATACTCCACGGTCTTCAGGCCGTTGGCGCGGGCGTTGTCCTTCTCGCGCAGGCGGTCCTGCGAATCGAACAGCGGGCGGAAGCCCTGCTTTATGTTGTAGCGGCTCTCAAGGTCGACCAGCAGTTCGCCCGGGACGTTCTCGAACTCGTATGTCACCACATCGCTGCGGCGGCACAGCTCCTCGAGGGCGGCCGCATCGTCGAATGCCGCAACGATATGTTCGTCGCAGACCCTGAACGCCGGGGCATCGGCCGACGGGTCGAGCGCCACGCAGCGCGCCCCCAGCAGGTGTGCCTGCTCGGCTATCATCAGTCCCAGCTGACCTCCGCCTATTATGCCTATCGTCTTCGTCATCACAACTCGATGGATAATACGTCTTCGGTCTGGCGGCGGCGGAACTCCTCAAGCCGTCCGCGTACGCCTTCGTCCTGCAGGGAGAGTATCGATGCCGCTATCAGCGCGGCGTTCTTGGCACCGTTGATCGCCACCGTAGCCACGGGAACACCCGCAGGCATCTGGACTATCGACAGCAGGGAGTCGAGGCCGTTGAGGGCGCGCGACTTCACCGGCACGCCGATCACCGGCAGCGCCGTCATGCTGGCAACCATGCCCGGAAGATGGGCTGCACCGCCCGCCCCGGCAATGATCACGTCGAGTCCGCGGTCGCGCGCCGTCTTGGCATACTCGACCAGCAGGTCGGGCGTGCGGTGGGCGCTGACCACGCGCTTCTCATACGGTATTTCAAGTTTTTCGAGCATCTCGGCCGCCGCCGACATCACTTCCCAGTCGCTCGACGAGCCCATTATAACACCGACTTTCATAGATCCCAGTTTTATTTCCAACTTCAAACCGGAAGCCGCCATAACACGATGTGTTACAGCGGCTCCGTTCCTATATATCTATTGCACACTCCGTTTGCATACGCTGTCGGCAAGAGTGGTACGGTCTTGCGCACGACACGGCCGAACCGAAATCCGACCCCGCGGAATACGGCATCATCATGGAAGGCAAATGAGCGATCCTCGATATTACCGGCAGCACGGAATACATAAAATTCAACAGTAAAAAGATTAACCTCTCCCTATTCCGGACCCGGGGTTTCCCGAATCCGCAGACAAAGGTACTACTTTTTTTTATTCGGAAAGCACAACCCTCGCGGACAAATTGTTTCAAAATTATTAACAATCGCGGCAATCGGCCCCGTTGTTCCGAAATCGGACATTATGCAACATGCCTATTTTATATAGAACACATCAAAAACAACAATTTCCCAATCGAATTGAAATTTTATTAAAAAAGTTTAATCAGCCGTGGAAAAGCCATCATGAGTAGATTTTTTACTTTTATAGTTTTTGAATTTCAGGGTTTGAATTTATTGAGAACATCTGATCAGTCTCAAATATAATTATTTATTCTTAATAATACACGCATCATTATTGATTTTTTTAATTTTGTTTTCAACAGTCACATTACACGGCGCCAGAGGCAACATACAGACAACTAAGGATTTTACGCAGAAGAGGCAAAACCGAGGCACGGCACGGGTGAAATCAGGATATTTGCCACATAGTACCGCCGCGGAGCATGGCCGTGACGCCCATAACTCACGGCATGAATCGCGGTAAGTTCCGCGACAGGGAACGTGCAAAGAGACAGCCGGCGCACAACAAGCATTGCAGTAGCGGGCGCGCAACAATGGTGTCGGCACAGTTTCAAAAAAGTTGCGCCACCCTTTGCGAGGGTGACGCAACCGTCTTCAGATATCGTGCGGAAAATCTCCGCAACCGTCATGGATTTATGCCCGAAGTGCCCGAAGGATTCGTCCAGAACTTGACAGAACCGGCCCTCTTCGTATAATTCTGGAAGTACTGAACCGTATTTGGAACCGTTCCGGTAATAGAATACTCCTTATCCGGATCAAGTATTATCTGGCCGTCCTGAGTAGTATAAGGAGCCACCTTGAGGTCAAATGTGATATTACCGTCTGCAAATGTCATCGAACCTCCAACAATCATGCACTTCGTACCGGTATACCCGTTTGTAAAGATAGTATAATTATTATTAGCTCCATACAAGACTGGTACAATGGCATTCTCGGCAGGAGTATAAGAGAACGTATATGTACCATCAGGTATCGGTGTAGTGCAAAAACGATTCGCATAATTTGTCTCCCATACCCACGGAGCATAAAGAGTTACGTTCAGGGAGTGCATACTGTTCAGATTTGCCATTCCCGTAAAGCTTGCCGTAAGCAGTGAATTATTTGGAACCGTAAAGGAAGGAGCTGGATCGAGAGCATCGAATACAGCCTTGTCACCCCAATACAAGCCGGACATGCTACCTGCAGAAACAGCAACGATGTCTCCATCAGGAGCCGGGTCAAGTTTGGATTTTCCTATTTCGGAGCGGACCTCAACATTATCCACGACACCTACATATGTATACTCTTCGGTTGCAACAACCTCCCAGTTGTCATTCCTAACATCGTGAGTCAAGTCCATGTCGAACTCAAATTTGTAGGTACCGTCGGCGTTCTTGCTGATGGTTATAGTACTTCCATCCTTGACATTGCAACCGC
>DXGW01000131.1 GCA_019113665.1 Candidatus Alistipes excrementipullorum | reverse complement strand
CGAGATACGACTGTTCGTAATGTTCGGCCGAACTTTCGACAGCGTCGTTTTTGGGGTAGTAGCTCAGGAACCAGACGATGACCGACGCCACGAGGATCAGGCCTCCCATCTTGCGGAGATATTGGGCGCATTTGTCCCACATGTGGTTGAGAGTTGCCTTGAGGGTCGGCATGCGGTATGGCGGCAGTTCCATTACGAACGGAGTCTCGTCCACCTTGAAGAGCAACTTCCGCATTAGACGCGCCGTAAATATGGCGACCAGTATGCCTATGAGATAGAGCGAGAACATGACCGTACCCGAGTGTCCGGGGAAGAATGTACCGGCCAGCAATATGTATATGGGCAGGCGTGCACTGCACGACATGAACGGAGTAATCAGTATGGTTATCAGCCTGCTGCTGCGGCTCTCGATGGTTCTTGTGGCCATAATTGCCGGAACGTTGCAGCCGAATCCCATGATCATGGGAATGAATGACTTGCCATGCAGACCTATGCGGTGCATGACCTTGTCCATTATGAATGCGGCGCGCGCCAGGTAACCCGAATCCTCCATGAACGATATGAACAGGTAGAGGATCATGATCTGCGGCAGGAAGACTATGACACTGCCCACACCTCCTATTGCACCGTCGACGATGAGGTCTTTCAACGCCCCGTCGGGCATGATGCTGTCGACGGCCGAACCGATCCAGCCTACCAGCATTTCGATCCATTCCTGCGGGTATGCGCCCAGACTGAACGTGCAGTAGAACATCAGCCACATCAGGAAGAAGAATATGGGGAATCCCCACAGCTTGTGGGTGACGAATGCATCAATCACGGTAGTGGCTTTGGCCTCCTCGTTCTGTCCCGGTGTATATGTCTCCTTGAGGGCTCCGGAGATGAAGCCGTATTTGCGGTTGGCGAATGCCGTTTCGACATCTTCGCCGAGCTGTTCCCTGATACGTTTGGCTTCGCGGTCGCGTATTTCGGTCCACCGGCCGTAATCGGGACAGTTTTGCAGGGCGCGCTCGACGTCCTTGTCCCCTTCGAGCAGTTTCATGGCGAAATAGCGCGGCGGGAACATCTTTGGCAGCTGGTCACGGTGCCGCCCCATGTCTTCGTTGAGTATGCCGAGCGATTCTTCGATGATGCTGCCCTGGCTTATGTGTATATGACGCACGCGGTCGTCCTCGTTCTCATATACGGCAATGACCGTATCGAGCAGGGCGTCGATGCCTTTCCCGTTGCGGGCTACGACCGGAACCATCGGTACGCCCATCATTCGTCCCAGACTGTCGTAATCGAGCTGTGCGCCGCGCGACTCCAGTTCGTCGTACATGTTCAGCGCGACAACCATGCGCGGGTTGATGTCAATGAGTTCGGTCGTGAGATAGAGGTTGCGTTCGAGGTTTGAGGCAACGACGGCATTGATTATGACATCAGGGGTGCTCTCCTCGAGGTGGTGCCTTACGTACAGCTCTTCGGGCGTGTACGCCGACAACGCGTATGTGCCGGGCAGGTCGGTGATTTCGAACTTGTATCCTTTGTACGTGCAGTAGCCGCGCTTGGCATCGACCGTAACGCCGCTGTAGTTGCCGACATGTTCATGGCCGCCGGATATGGCGTTGAAAAGCGACGTCTTGCCGCTGTTCGGGTTGCCTACAAGGGCAACGCTTATCTGTTTCGACTGGTGCGACAGTGCAGCTTCGAGATAATCGGAACTGCTGCTCTCTATTTTCTCGTCCTGAATTAGCTTTTTGGCCTCCTCCTCTGATATGATTACGACCATGTCGGCTTCGCTGCGGCGCAGCGATATGTCGTACCCCATGATCTTGTACTCGATAGGGTCCTGAAGCGGAGCATTGAGAATGACCTCCACCCGTTTGCCGCGTACGAAACCCATTTCCATGATTCTGCGGCGGAAACCTCCGTGTCCCAGAACCTTTACGATGACTCCCGATTCTCCGGTTTTAAGTTCCGATAGTCGCATAAAGAACAATGCTTTTGTTTCAAGGCGCAAAGATAACGCAAACCGCCGAGATTGTCAATCACCATTTATGGTGATTTGCGTGAAGTGGTGTATCTGCCCGCATATTCGGTGTCTGAACACTCCTTTTTCAATGAAAAAACGCAAGAAGCCTGTTTTTGCGCAATGGCGTAATTGTAAGAGCGTTCGCTCATGATGTACGATTACGGCAAAAATATGTAAAAAGGCCTTTTTTGAGGGCCTGCATCGCCGTAAAACGTGCATTTTTAGCGATATGTGGCGTTTTTTTTATCAAAAGTTTGTGATAAATCAATCATTTTTATACTTTTGTTCCAAGTAACAACCACAAATGTATTAATGTCATGAAAAACTTAGTAGAACAGATCAACGCGCAGATTGCCGCTTTCCAGGAGAACGCAGCAGCACAGGTAGAGAAGAACAACAAAGCTGCCGGTACACGTGCTCGCAAGGCTGCTCTGGAGCTCAGCAAACTTCTCAAGGAGTTCCGCAAGGTTTCTGTAGAAGAGGCCAAAAAATAATTCGGATTATTTTTGCGCAAAAGGCTGCCGGTCGATAAGGACAGGCAGCCTTTTCTGTTTTGGGGCCGGAAGGCTCTATTCGTTCAGATCGAGCCTTATGCCGTGTATGGCGAATTGATATACGTCATTGTCTGTAATCCCGATATGGCGATCCAGGGGGACGGCTTCGTTGTGGTCGTTCAGATAGTATCTCGGAGCCGTTTCGTCGAATTCGTCGCTTACGAGCGAGACATTGTGTTCAATGAAACTGCTGTTTATCGAAGCCATGTCGGCCATGGTATGGAACATGGAGTGAGTCGTGGCCGGAGACCAGCGGTGACGGCGTGCAGCTTCGACCTTTCCGGGATACGTTTCGCAAAACTCATCGGAGAACCATGCAAGGCTGGCCACATGCAGCTGATAGTACGTAGTGGTAGGCGAGGCATGGAGGAACCTGCCGCGATCGTCGTCGAATATGTCCTCGCCGTGGTCCGAGCAGTAGAGTAGAGCCGAACATGCCGTCAGTGAATCGAGATACGATATCGTACTGTCGAGGAAATAGTCGGTGTAGAATATCGAGTTGTCGTATGCATTGCGTATCATCTCGACATTCTGCGGTTTGATCGTGGCGTCGTTGTCGGGTTGGAATTTTGCAAACTCACGTGGATAGCGCTGGTGGTAACTGAAATGCGATCCGTAACAGTGGAGTATGAACAGCAGATTGTTCTTCTTGTCCGTCTCTATGATACGGCGCATCATTCTCAACAGCTGCATGTCCTGACGCGGCGAACCTATGTATACCACTTCGTCAGCCTCTTTGGCGAGGTTGTCGACCATGGCCCCCTGAGGTGACTGGTTGGACAGGAAATAGGTCTTGAAACCCACTTCGTTGAACAGGGCTGCAAGTCCTTTGCGATAGAAAAGGTCGTGGTGCTGGCCTGTCCCTATTGATGAAAGGAACAACGGTACGCTTTTGTGCGTGGTGTTGCTTTGCGTCACAACATTCTTGAACAGGTATATGTCGTCCCTGCGTTTCAAGCGCGGGTTGGTCTCCCGATGATATCCGTAAAGTTCCCAGTTGGCGGCACGCGAGGCTTCGCCTATGATATATACATATATTTCGCGCTGCGGTGGCGTGTTTTCACGCACGGCATTGTACTTGAACTGCTTCGATGTCTGTCCGTAGTGCTTGACATTGAGTTCCTCCGATACGGCCATGTTGAAGTTGTATATCACGTTGACGGGGAATATCTCGTTGAAGACTACACGTCCGTCCGTAGTTCTGTATGCCGGTATGAGAAATAGCATGCCCAAAGCCAGGAACGCATATCCGATATGTACGACTCGTGTATGGCTCTTTATCGAGAGCCTCATCTTGCGTCTTACCTGTATGAATGCTTCAAACAATATCGGCCCGTAGATAAGACATACGATTATGATGGGAGGACACAGGTTGGTCAGCAGCTCCGATGCCTCTTCGGGGTTTGTCGTCATCAGGTTTATGAACATGTCCGTAGCGATGGCGGAGTTGCCGTAGATGTAGAGCAGCACGATCTGGAAAGCGCACAGTATGATGAGCGGCAACATGCACATGACGGTGATGCCCACGCGACGTGTGAACATGTTGGCCAGCAGATATACGCCGAGTGGAATCAGGCTTCCGGCTAATATCGACCACCAGTTGTAGAGCTCGGTATATGCCAGAACGAAGTTCGGCAACATGAGGGCAAAGACGAAGTATGCAAGCAGCATTGCCGCCCGCCGGCTCGGGGTCAGTTTCCAGTTTTTTATGTATTGTTTAAAACGCTTCATTTATGGACATTACCAAACCATTGATGAGATGACCGTTGACTCTGCGGCCGAAACCATAATCGAGGCGGACGTTCATTCGTTTCTTGAATTCCCAGCGCAGGCCGACTCCGTAGTTGGGCAACGTCTGTCCCCAATCGAAACTGCCGAATGAACGGAATACGTTGCCGGCTCCGCCCCATACCGTGATACCGATGCGCCGCCATACGCGCTGACGCAGTTCGGCCTGGAATGTTATGGTATTGAGATCGTTGAACTGGCCTTCGTAGTATCCGCGCATTCTCATGCTGTTGCCGAATGTGGCATACATGGTCCACGGCGTGTTGGCCGAATTGAACTCTCCGTACAGGTCGAGTGCGAGAATGCCGCCTTTCCACAACTGTTTGTAATAATCTATCGTCGTACGGGCGCGCCACAGTGTGTGTCCGCTGTCGCCGAAGGCTTTGGGCTGTATGATGCCGTGTATGCTGACATAAAGGCCCTTGTATGGATTGGTGATGACGTCTCGCGAGTCGTATTCGATGAACGTACCCAGTCCGAGTCCAGCGTATCTCGATTTCTGCCCGTCAAGATATTCGGGCTTTGTCAGATTTATGGCCCGGGAATAGTTGAAGTTGAGAGTCGTACCTATATAGGTATTAGGGAAAAGCTCGTACAGATACTTGATGTCGACAAGGTACTTCTTGCCCGTATAGCTTCCGGCGCTGTTGTTCACTGCATCGTCATATCCGAATCCCCAGAAATCGGTCGGCTGTGACTTGAAACTCAACTCGTAGTCGATTCGGTGACGGTCCTGCTTGAAAAACGTATTGCCGTATATGCCAACATAGTAGAATCCGATGATCGACACGTTGGCAAATGCCGAAACATTCGATGGTGAGGTGATCGAATCCCTGCGGTCTACGCGGTACAGTCCGGCGGCCAGTATGCCTATCGAAAGACTTGTCTTGCTCGAATATGAAGGGCCGCCTACGACCGTGAAATCCATTCTCTTTTCGAAGGTCTTGTCTTCGGCCGACTTGCCGAAATAGTCTATTACCCGCTTGAAGAAGTTGGGTTTCCTGGCCGGAATGGTGTCCGTAACCTGCGCGGCGGGTTCCGTCTCGTCAGCAGAATCGGCGAGCGGGGTGTATTTGTACCTGATGGTATCCCTGTCAGAGATATACAGGCTGTCGGTCACTTCCCGCCCGCTGTCTGTCGTCAACCTTGCCGCTGCCGTCGAATCGGGTGCCTCATACGGCACGGTTGACGGAATACTGACCGACATGACCGAATCGACGCCGTTCATGCATACGCACGAAACCGCATGCGCCCTGGCTGTCGTGTTGACTGCACAAAGCAGCATCGTCAAGATGCATATGGCAACAATGCGGAACAAGGCAGTGTACTATTTGTATTTTTCGATGAATTTGTAGAATCCGTCGATGTCGGCCTTCGACAGTTCGCCTTTCTTCACATAGACGAGTTCTCCCTCTTTGGAGACTATGAGCAGAACGAACTTGTTGTTGCAGTCACCCAATCCCCATGCATTGATGAGTTCACGGCTTTGGTCGGCGAGAACCGTTGCACCATTCTTGGCGGTGCGCTTGCGGGCGAGCGAGCGAGCTACGCTGTTGGGAACCATCGGGGCGTCCTTGAGGTTCATTATACCGAATCCGTAAAGGTTGTCACCTTCGGCACGGTGGTTGACTTCCATATCGTCGAGGAAATCCGAGTTCTGACTGTGGACATCGGGATCGATGTAGAAAATCATGAGGTTCTTTTTACCCCATTCGGGCAGTTGGGTTTTCTCGCCGTTGAGATCGAGAATGGTGACGTTTTCGACTTTTTTAGGAAGTCGGGGCTCCTGTGCCATGGCCACGGTTGTCGCTGCGAGCAACATGCATGTGGCAAATAGAAATTTGGCTTTCATTTTTTTATGTTTTACACGAATACAAATTTCCGCAAATGTATTAATTTTTTGCCAATACATCATTATAACCTTGACATAACCTTCACGAAACGGCTTTTCGGGATTTTAGTTTGCTCTATTCGAACATTCTACTCCACTGCAACCTGTCGTCGAGAGCGTAACGCCCTCCTCAGGATATGACCTGAAAGGCGTATGTACCAGTACCGGCGAACTTAATCGTCGCCTGCGTTATGCACCAAGATGACAGACCGACGAATATCGACATGACATATACGAGGTCTTGTGTTTTGTCGATTCTTTGTTGCAAAAGCAAAAAACATTCCATAAAAACGCTATCTTTGCCGCCATGAAAAAGAGCATACTGTTTGTTTGTCTCGGGAACATCTGCCGATCACCGGCCGCTGAAGGCGTGATGCGGCACATGGCTGCGAAGGCCGGGGTTTCAGAGATGATAGAGATCGATTCGGCCGGCACTTATTCAGGACATGTCGGCGATTTGCCCGATGTGCGCATGCGCAGGGCTGCATCTCAGCGCGGTTATGAACTTCTGCACCGCGCACGCCAAATCCGTGAGGAGGATTTCGAACGTTTCGACATGATCATTGTCATGGACGACATGAATTACGAAACAGTCCACAGACTGGCCCCTTCGCGCGATGAAGCCGCGAAGATTTATCGTATGCGCGAGTTTTTCAGCCGCTTTCCGGAGTGGAGTTATGTCCCCGATCCGTATTATGAGGGGGCTGACGGTTTCGAACTGGTTCTCGACATGTTGGAAGATGCCTGCGGCAATCTGCTGGCAAAATTGACGGAACGCGAATAGTCGCTATCCTATAAAAACGTGCCCCGGCTGCAATCATGCAGCCGGGGCTTTCTCTTTGGACGGACTTCACGTCAGAAATCGACGCCCAGACCTACACTGAACGTATTCCTCCACGGACAGCTTTTGCCTGCAACCCAGTACGAAGCATCGACCTGTATGTGCATGAAGCGTATGCCGAGGCCGACGGTGGCATAGTTGTATATGTCGTATGCGTAACCGGCGCGGACTTTTAAAAGCTGCATGAGCGAGTATTCGAGACCTGCATTCGCAATGAAGCCTTTCATCTCTACCGAATTGCATCTGTATCCGGCATTGACCGTGGCGAGCAGTGAGTGCGAATCACTGAACGGGGCGAACAGCGATACGCCGGCCTTGGCCGTTATCGGCTGAGTATATTTCGTCTCCCCGAATGCGAATCCGAGGTTTGCAACCTGCGCGCCTATCTCCAGACTTGAACCTTCGAGCATGGAGAGCGGTATCGACGAGTATGCCGCAATGTCGAAATCGACGGCGTCGGACTTGTCACCTATGCCGTTGGAGTAGTGCAGGTATCGGGCCGTGACCGCGAGACCGAGACGCTCGCATACCTTGTATGCGTAAGCCAGATCGAGAGACTTGCCGTTGGGACGTGTAATGTCGAGAGATATGATGTTGCCCTCCTCGTCCTTGGGTATGAACGGATAGCCGTCCATGCCGGCTTCGAGTCCGGCGAGCTTGGGCTCCTGGAACCAGCGCCCGCCGATTGAAAGAGCGTGCTTCTGGCCTATCTTGACGTATCCGCCGAGCGACAACAGATAGTAACCGCTGGCTACATCGCTCTGCCATGGCGTGTATGATGCCTGCACCTGTACGCTGTGGTATTCGAACAGCGGGGCGGCTGCATTGCCGAATATCGAATATGCGTCGCCCGAAACGGCAACGGTGGCGTTACCCATACCCGATGTGCGCGGGTTGGGATTGATCGTGACGAAATCCTGGGCGTAAACGCCGGTTGCGATCAGCAGTATTGCCAATGTGGATA
>DXGW01000130.1 GCA_019113665.1 Candidatus Alistipes excrementipullorum | reverse complement strand
ATGCGAATGGCCATGGAACGCCGCGTGCCGATCCTGCCCGTGGACTCGGAGCACTCGGCAATCTTCCAGTGCCTTATCGGCGAGCAGTCGCCGCTGCGACGGCTCATAATAACTTGCAGCGGAGGAGCATTCCGCGACCTTCCGCGTGAGGCGCTGAAAGACATGACAGCCGAACAGGCCCTCAAACACCCGCAATGGACCATGGGAGCAAAGATCACCATAGACTCCGCGACACTCGTCAACAAGGGATTCGAGGTGATCGAGGCACACTGGCTTTTCGGCGTCGAGGCCGAGCGCATATCGGTCATAATACACCCGCAGTCGATCATACACTCGCTGGTGGAGTTCGAGGACGGAGCACTGAAGGCGCAGCTCGGCACTCCCGACATGCACATGCCCATAAGTTTCGCGCTGATGTTCCCGCACAGGGCATCGCGCCCGTCGGAGAGGTTCAGTTTCGCCGACCACCCCTCCCTCACCTTCAGCGAGGTTGACCGAGTGAAATACCCGGCACTCGACATAGCATACGACTGCCTGCGCCGCGGAGGCACGGCTGCCTGCACGATGAACGGTGCAAATGAGGTCGCAGTGGCCGCCTTCCTCAACCACAAGTGCGGATACACCGACATCGTACGCACGATAGAACACGCCCTGGGCAAAGCCGCGTTCACGGCAACGCCATCGCTGGACGACTACGCGCTATGCAATGCCGAGGCAAGAAAAATAGCAAGTGAATTTTTAGGAATATAAAACATCTGAAATGGAAATCCTTATCAAGGTCATACAACTGTTCATGTCACTGTCGCTGCTTGTAGCGATACATGAGTTCGGACACTTCATTGCAGCACGGCTTTTCGGCATCAGGGTCGAGAAGTTCTATATCTTCTTTGACCCGTGGTTCTCGATCTTCAAGTTCAAACGCGGGGATACCGAGTACGGTCTCGGCTGGATTCCGCTCGGCGGCTACGTCAAGATTGCCGGCATGATCGACGAGAGCCTCGACACGGAACAGATGAAACAGCCGGTAAAGCCCGACGAATTCCGCGCAAAACCGGCATGGCAGCGTTTTCTGGTAATGATCGCAGGTGTGGTGATGAACCTACTGCTGGCATTCGTCATCTACTGCGGAATATCATACACATGGGGCAGCTCGTATCTTGCCAACGAGGACATTCGCTGGGGATACAGTTTCAACGAAACGGGGCACGACCTCGGATTCGCCGACGGCGACAAGGTGATCTCGATCGACGGTAAGAAGATAGACAACGTCAACGAAATAATGAACATGCTGGTACTCTCGGACAAGGACCGGCAGGTTCTGGTCGAACGCAACGGCATGCCGTTCCGCATAACGATACCCTACGACAAGCTGCTGGAAATGCGCAACAACGAGAGCTATGCCGACCTGTACACCCCGCGCGTACCGATGATGGTGCATGAGATTACGGAGCCAAAGGCCGCCAAGGCTGGTCTGGCAGTCGGCGACATCATACTTGGCGTCAACGGGACGCAGGTCATAGATGCTGCCAAAGTCCGTGAGATGCTCAAGCAATACAGCGGACAGAGGGTGACCGTCGACGTGGAGAGAGGCAACAACATCATGTCGCTCGACATGCCTGTCGATGCCGAAGGCCGGATCGAATTCCTCGCGACTTCGCCGATAACGCTGCGTACGCAGAAATACTCGTTCTGGGAGTCGATACCTGCCGGAGCAAGACTTACGGGCAGGGTGATATCCAACTACTGGCAGCAGCTCAAGATGATCGTCAAGCCCCAAACCGAGATGTACAAAAATCTGGGCGGATTCATCGCCATCGGCAACATCTTCCCCTCGGAATGGAACTGGCAGCAGTTCTGGTTTACGACGGCCTTCCTCTCGATAATCCTCGCCATCATGAACATCATTCCCATACCGGGACTTGACGGCGGACACTCGCTCTTCACGCTCTGGGAGATGATCACCGGACGCAAGCCGAGCGACCGTTTCCTCGAAATAGCCCAGTACATAGGTCTGCTTCTTATTCTGGCGCTGCTCATATACGCCAACGGCAACGACATATACAGGTTCTTCATAAAGTAGGCAACCGACAATAACGGCAGTACGATGGCAAAGGTCAAGAAAGCATATTTCTGCAAGAGCTGCGGATTCGAAGCCCCCAAATGGCTCGGGCGATGTCCGTCGTGCGGCGAATGGAACTCCTTTACCGAGGAGATAATAGCTCGTGAAAGCGGTGCCGTCGCAGCCTCGATAGCAAATGTACCGACTTCACGCCCGCAGCGTGTAGCTGAGATAAAACAGAGCGACCGCCGCAGGCTGGACCTGGGCAATGCCGAGGTAAACCGTGTGCTTGGCGGAGGTCTCGTTCCGGGATCGCTCGTACTGCTGGGCGGTGAACCGGGAATAGGCAAATCCACGCTTTCGCTGCAACTGGCACTGACCGACAACGGGTTGCGCACGCTGTATGTCTCCGGAGAGGAGTCTGCCGAACAGATCAAACTGCGGGCCGAACGCATAGGCGTGGCCAACGAGGAGTGCCTTATCTACACCGAGACGCTGCTCGAGAATATCGTCGCGCAGATCGAGGAACAACACCCCGATATCGTAATCGTAGACTCGATACAGACCGTCTACACCGACCTTCTGGACTCGTCCGCAGGAAGTGTATCACAGATACGCGAGTGCGCCGCCACATTGCTGAAATATGCCAAGGGCAGCGGCACCTCGATCTTCATCATAGGTCACATAACCAAGGACGGCACCATAGCCGGGCCGAAGATCCTCGAACACATAGTCGACGTGGTTTTGCAGTTCGAAGGCGACGGAAACAACATATACCGCATACTGCGCGGTATAAAGAACCGCTTCGGAGCCACATTCGAAATAGGCGTGTTCGAGATGCTCGAAAACGGCCTGCACGAAGTGGCGAACCCGTCGGAAATATTGCTGTCGCACTACGACGAGCCGCTCAGCGGCATAGCCGTGGGCGCCTCGGTCGACGGCATACGTCCGTACCTTATCGAGGTGCAGGCGCTCGTCAGCAATGCGGCATACGGAACACCACAGCGCAACACGACAGGCTACGACCCGCGCCGCATGAACATGCTGCTGGCCGTACTTGAGAAACGAGTGGGCATGAAGATGTTCACGAAAGACGTATTCCTCAATTTCGCCGGAGGTTTCAAGGTCGCGGACACGGGGCTCGACCTCGCGGTGGCCGCCGCAGTCATATCGTCCTACTATGACCGCCCGATAAACGAAGGGGTATGCTGCGCAGGAGAACTCGGCCTTTCAGGTGAGGTCAGACCCGCACCCCGCAGCGAACAGCGCATAAGCGAAGCCGCACGTCTCGGGTTCAGGCGCATCGTCGTCTCGGGATACCTGCCCAAGTTGTCGAAAAACATAAAGGGCATAGAGATCGTCCGCATAAACAACATCTCGCAACTCCCGAAGGCTCTCTTCACCGAGGATTGACGGGCCTGCGGGCTCGATGGTATAATTGTTGGTTGCATGACATTGCAACCAACAATTGTTTTTTATGATGGACATGACAAATACTTTCGACGAAATAATCAGCCAGGAGAGGCTGACGCTCGTGGACTTTTATGCCTCGTGGTGCGGACCGTGCAAGATGATGCACCCGGTAGTCGACCGTGTCGAAAAGATGGTCGAAGGACGCGTCAATATCTTGCGCCTCGACATAGACGATCCGGCAAACGGAGCGCTTGTACGGCGCTACAACATCATGTCGGTGCCGACATTCATACTCTTCAAGGAGGGAGTCATACTGCGACGCGAAACAGGAGCCATGCCTTACGAGAGGCTGGCCGACATGATCGGGCAATACGAAAAGGACCGTGTGGTCAGATAGTTTCGAGTCTCCACGACATCTCGTCACGCACGTATGCAGCCGTCGGCGAATCGGGAAGTGACTCAATCATGCGGGCTACACCGTCACGGTCGCTTGCAGCGACAGATACAAGCAGGGCGACAGCTCCCTGACCGGCAAGGCGGTTGTCCGGGAAGTTGCGCACGATACGGAAGAGCGATCCGAATGCCGTATCGGGATCAGTATGCTCATTGCGCGCGGCAGCCAGCATGGCAGCATAGCACGGGAGCACATTGGTCGAGTGCGACCACTCGGACAGCATCTCGTTGATACACTCCACATGAGAGAACAGGGCCAGTGCGGCCTGTTCCGCAACCTCGGAATTGATTATGCCGGCCACCCAGAACGGAAGGTCGTCGACCGTTACACGCTCCGGTTCGGCAATCCACAATCCCGCGATGCGGAGTTCGCGGACGTCCTGTTTGTAAAGATACTCGGCGAACTCGTGGTCGTGCGGAATCGCCGATGCCTTCTCGCGTATGGTATGTGCCGCGACACCGTAGTTGACGCCGTACTGGCCGCCGTATGAACGCATGGCATCGGCCGCCACGCCGTTCATCTCACGGCGCAACTCGGCCAGCAGGGCCAGCATTCGCGATGTGTTCGATGCGTTGTCGGCCATCACTTAACGATCTTTATGTCACGGCCGTACTCGAACAGAGGAAGCACGGTGCGCGTCACGGGCGTGGAGCCGCACGAAAGTATGCAGGTAGAGAAATCGGCCAGGCGGCAGTCTATGGTCTGCTTGTCCTTGGGGCCTGCCTCGTGCAGATAACGCAACGAAGTGTCGCCCGACGGTTCGATCTGCAGGATAACGATCTCTCCGGAGAGGTCCGATGCCGGAATAAGGCCGTCCTTCTCGCTGAAACGGGCAAGTATATATCCGAACTTGTCATTGCTCGGCATAACGGTCATGCGTACAGTCTGCGTAGAGGTGATGCGGCGGCCGAAAAAGAGCTCGAGATATGCCGTCTCATAGGCGTCGATCTCCTTCAATGCAGCGGCGAGGCCGGCACCGAAAACATTTTCACCGGCTTCGCCCGTTATAAGCTCGATGCGGTGCTTGCGCAACGAGAATATCGCCTCGGCAGCCTCGGCGGCAGCCTGGTCGGAGGTCAGTGCGCGTGAATCCATACGGTCGGGCAGCAGGCGCGCAAATTCGCGTATGTCACCAGACTGCGAAGCCACATGCTCAGTCGGAGCGGCAACCTGCGCCGGAGCGGCAAATTCATTATCGGCAAGCAGCTTTATCGAGGCTCCGGTTATGCGATACGAATCCTTGTCGCTCAACGGAGCACGCACACCGAGATATTTCTGCGCAAATCTCGCGTATGGGCCCACGATTATCTCGGTACGTTCAACCGTAATATCCACGGCTATCGTACTGCGGGGCTCGACCAGACGCAATGTTCCGTTCTCCTCGACAACACCC
>DXGW01000129.1 GCA_019113665.1 Candidatus Alistipes excrementipullorum | reverse complement strand
TTGTGATGCCGTTTCCGAGCGAGAAGGCCACTACCGAAGCATGCGGTTTCGACGTATGGTACATTTCTGCCGTCCGGGCGAGATATTCCTGCTGCCATTCGGGGTCGTTGCTGGGATTTCCGCCGCGTTTGATCGAATCCGCACCTTTCGAGGTATCGATCGCCGTCTGCGGGATAACGTATATGCCTGCGGCATCGCAGCTGGCGTAGAGCGACTGCGGGGCCTCGCCTGCGGCGAAGGTCACGGCGTTGTACTTTTCGGCCTTCAGTTCGGCGAGCTCCTGTGCCGATACCGTCGGGTCGACCTCCTTGACGAAGAGTGTCGTCTCGCGGCCGTTTACCGTCAGTTTGCCGTCACGGTTCTCCACGGCGCGCAGCCCTGCCGGCACCACTATGTTCTCGGTATACCGACCCTCGGTCATGTTGCGTATCACGAGGCGGACCAGAGCCGGGTTTTCGGCGCTCCAGAGCCATTTCTGCGGAACGATCGTCGAGAACTTGACCGTATCCTCGCCGCGCATGCCGAGCGTCATCTCCTTGTGTCCGTATGCAAGGCGAGTGGTGTCGGGCGCGAGCAGTTCGTAGTATATGCGCGTACTTTTGGGGTTGAGGGCGTCGGTCTTGACGATGATGCCTATCTCGGCGATTCCGTCGCCGCTGTCGTTGAGTCGGGTCGAGAGGTCGATGTCGCGTACGCGGATTGTCGGTTGCGATATTATCTCGGCCTTGCCCAGCCATACGATGCCCGTATCGTGCAGGGGGGGTGTGGCGTTGTTTGCCGGGAATGTCACGGTCAGCGTGTTGAGACCCTGCTTCGACTTGCGGGTGAGGTTGAACTCGGTCTGCACCGTACCGTTGGTCGTATGGCCTGTTTGCGCGCCGTTTACGGTCACCTCATAACCGCCCGAAGCCCCGTCGATGCGCAGCAGCACCTGGCGGTTGAGCCAGGCGGCGGGGTAGACGTATTCGGCCGTGAAGCTGATGCTTCCGTCCTTTTCGTCACGCTGCCATTCGGTGATCGGGACGATGTATTTCGAGCTCCCGTCGGCTGCGGCCATTGCCTCGTCGACCGAGGCGTAGGGGCGTATGGTCGAGCGCGGCTGTTCGCAGCCGTGTGAAGGATCTGTCTGTGCGTAGGCGCCTGCCGCCACCAAAAGGGACAGGGCTATAAGTGCGGTCTTCATAATTTTTGTACCTTTGTCGGGTAAAGATACTAATTTTTTGGAATAGTTTGATGATCCGCCTGCCCGAACTCAATTTTCCTGCCGTGGAGTTGCGCCGCATCGAGCGTGACGGCCGGACATACGTGCCCGATGTGGTGCGTGGCGGATATCTTGTGCTGACGCCCGAGGAGTGGGTCCGCCGCCATGTCATAGGCTATCTTACGGGTTACTGCGGGGTGGAGTTGCGGACGGTGATGACCGAGTATCCGGTCGACCTGAACGGCACGCCTCAGCGGGCCGACGTCGTTGTCGCCGACACGTCGGGCCGGCCGCTGATACTTGTCGAGTGCAAGGCTCCCGACGTGCGTATCACACGCGAGGTATTTGCGCAGGCCGTGCGATACAACAGCGTCCTGCACGCGCGCTACATAATATTGACCAATGGAATGAAACACTTCTGTTTCGAGCATGCGGGCGGCGGATATGTCCGCATGTCGGATTTCCCGCGTTTCTGATTCTGTTTCCGGATTTGATTTTCGATATGGCCGTAGCCGGTGCGGCTTGTGCGGCCCCGGCCAAAGGCCAGTCTGCCGCAATGTGTCCCGGCCGCCTCCATACTCCATATACGGATATGCCTGCGACGGTCCGGTTCACGTCGCAGGCATGTCTGTCGGTGTGCACGTGTCCCGCTGTCGTCAGATCGACGGATAGAGCTTGGCGATGTACTCCTGGAAGGCTTCCTTATAGTTTTCGCCTATGGGCACATACTCGTTGTTGTTGAGGAATACGCGCCCGCGGGCATATCCCGTCACGCACTTGAGGTTGACGATGTATGAACGGTGCACCCTCATGAACGAATCCGACGGGAGCGTCGTCTCCATGTTCTTTATGCGGAAGAGGGTCATGATGGTCGATCCGTCGGCCAGATGGAGCCTTACGTATTCGCCGTTGCTTTCGATGTATATTATGTCGCCGATTTTCACGAGCGAGACTTTGTGGTCGGCGCGTATCGAGATGTGTTCACGGTCGTTGTTTGCCGGTTCGGCCTCGCTCTCTGCTGCTGCGGCCGCACGGCCGTTTATCAGTTCGAAGAGCGAGTTGGCCTTGTTGGCCGAGCGGCTGAAGTCGGCGAAACTGAACGGTTTGAGCAGATAGTCGATGGCGTCGAGCTTGAATCCCTCGATCGCGTATTCGGAGTACGCGGTGGTGAAAATTATCATCGGGCGCTGCGACAGCGATCTGACGAACTCGATGCCCGTTATGTCGGGCATGTTTATGTCGACGAAGACGAGGTCGGCCTTGGCGGTCGAGAGGAACCTCTGTGCGTCGACGGCATTCGAGAACTCCCCGACAAGGTCGAGGAACGGTATCTTCGAGATGTAGCCCCTGATCTGCATCAGGGCCAGCGGTTCGTCGTCTATGGTTATGCACTTCATCATTTTGTGATCGGGATTGTCAGTTTGATGCTGTATTGTTCGGGTTTCGAGTCGTCGATTTTGAGCGAGTACTCCTTGCCGTATATGAGGTCGAGCCGTTTTGTAACGTTGTCGAGGCCTATTCCGGCCTTGTTCGGGGTTTTCGCCGGGTTCCGGGAGTTGACCACCGAGCAGAAGACGTTTTTCTGGTCGCACTCGACGTCGATGCGAATGAACGAAGCCGAGTTGTAGCTGATTCCGTGCTTGAAGGCGTTCTCGACGAATACGATGAACAGCAGCGGCGGAATGAATATGTGCGAGGTGTTCGACCTGGGGTAGTTGAACTCGATGTCTACGTTTCCGGTGTAGCGTATCCGCATGAGGTTGATGTAGTTCGATACGAACTGCAGTTCGTTCTGGAGCGATATGCTCTGCGATCCCGAGTCGTATAGCACGTATCTCATCATCTTCGAGAGTTCGATGACGCTCTCCTTCGCGCATTCGGTGTCGATGTCGATCAGTGCGTGAATGTTGTTGAGCGTATTCATGAAGAAATGGGGGTTTATCTGGTATTTCAGATAGTCCATTTCGGCCTGGAGGTTCTGGCGCTTCATGATTTCGATTTTTCGTTCGTCGGCCATGGACTTGAATATCATCTTCACGCCGTCGTTGGTTCCGATCATGAAGAGTCCGAGCAGCATGTTCCAGTACCATTGCAGGTCGGTGAGCGAAGCGTGCCGGCGCTGAATGTACTCCGAAACGTCCATGGCGAAGAGCTTCCCCTCTATGAAGCGTTCGTAGAGGTCGACACCGGCGAAGATTACCGCCAGCAGCACGATGTTTGCGAAGATGTACCACAGGTAGCGTTTCTTGAGCAGCAGGGCCGGGGCGATGAATATGTTGTGTATCAGGAATATTATAAAGTATGGTGCGATCTTGCACCATGCGATGATTATGCCGTCGAGGTTGACGTGCTCCTCGGCCATGAGTTTCGAGTTGAGGATCGGCACGAGGAACACGACGGTCCAGACCATCGCGTAGAGTATATTCTCGGTTATTATCTGTTTTTTGTCGAGTTTGACGGCAGCCATCGCAAGTCGGGTTCGGTCATATTAATATCGAGGGAGGCGTTCGGGCCTCCCTCGTTGTCGGTTCTAAAGTTTGAGAAGCGAGACGTCGTACAGGTATCGCTTGATGCTTCGTTTCGGGGTTTTCTCGAAC
>DXGW01000128.1 GCA_019113665.1 Candidatus Alistipes excrementipullorum | reverse complement strand
GTCGAACTGCTCCACATCGGCCTGCCCGGTCCAAACGGCAATTCCACACGCTATCCATGCCTGCCGCAGCGAAACAAAGCAACCTTTTGTGTCCGTCATTTTCGCGGATCGAGGTCCGGAGTATCGTTTTTTTGCCTATTTTTGTAAAGACAACCCAAAATTCATAACAAAAATGAAAAGACTCGCAATCTTAATGGCCCTTGCGTCGATCATCTTCACGCAATCGGCTTTCGGTTGGGGGCGCACAGGCCACGACGCCATCGCCTGCATAGCCGAACGGAACCTTACTCCCAAAGCAAAGAAAACCATCGAGAAGTACCTCGGCAACTCGATCATCTACTACGCCTCGTGGATGGACGAATACAGGCGTACGCCCGAATACAAGCACACAAGCGCATGGCACATGGGCGACGTTGACGAAAACATGAAGAGCACCGACGCCGTACGCCGTCCGACCGGGGACTGCGTCGCCGAACTCGAGAACGCCATCGAGCGTCTCAAGCACTACAAGGAACTCGACGACTCGACCGTTATCGTCAATCTCAAGTACGTTATCCATCTTGTCGGCGACATGCACTGCCCCTCGCACATACGCTACCCAGGGCTGAAGGTCAAGAATGTAGTATTCAGGGGCAAGAAACAGTCATACCACGGCGTGTGGGACTCGGGCGTACTCAACGCCACCCACGACTGGAGCTACTCCGAATACGCCGACCATCTCGACCGCCTCTCGAAAAAGGAGATCGAAGCCATAAGCGAAGGCACTCCCGCCGACTGGTTCGAGGACAGCGCGCGCAACTGCCGTGTCATCTACGACTGGGCGCAGGAGGGCAGCGAACTCGACCGTCCGTTCCTGTTCGAGGCCAAGGCCCTTGTCGAGGATCAGATAACCCGTGCCGGATACCGCCTTGCCAGGGTACTGAACGATCTATTCTGACACGCGGATACCACAAAATAAAATCAGCACTTCCCGGTTCGGGAAGTGCTGATTCGTTTTGTATGCCTGTCGGCAGTGCTACTCGGCCGGCTCGGCCGATACACCGGTTTCGGCAGCCGGCTCACCGGCCTGTGCAGGTTCTGTTGCTGCGTCCGCCCCTTCATTGTCGATCGAAGCACCGTCACTCTGCGACGGCATGGCCGATCCCTGGAACGATGCCAGTGCCTTACCCTCCTTCGACAATGTCAGCACATCGCCCTTGACCAAATATGCATCGGCCTCGTCGAGTGCGCGCACAAAGGCATCTTCGAGATCGATGTTCGGGCAATACATCTTGGTCATACCCATGGGCCCGATCTCTATGCCGTCGTTTTCGGAGAGTTCATAACCGCCGAAGAAACGGTTGCAGGCTCCGGTACCGAAGATCTGCTTGCCGTCGAGCGAGAACCAGAACGAATCGGCATTCTCGCCGAAAGCAGCATTCTGCTCGCCGTTGAGTTCGACGAGTTTCCATTTGGTGTTTTCCAGCGGAAGGTCTGCCTTTCCGCATGCGGCTGCCGCAACGAGCGCCAAAGCCGCGATAAGAATCTTTTTCATACCCAAAGTTGTTACAACGACGATGTCCGGGTGGCAATGCTCCCGGACATCGCCTGTTTATAGAATTATTCTAATATTCGAGCTTGGCCAGACGCTGGTAGCCTGCATAACGCCACTTGGCGTTCTCCTCTGCAGCCTTGAACAGCTCCTGAGCCTCGGCCGGGAACGACTTCATGAGCGAAGTGTAGCGAACCTCCTTCATCAGGAACTCCTGGAACTTCGACCAGTCGGGCTCCTTCGAATCGTAGACGAACGGGTTCTTGCCCTGCTTCTCAAGCTGCGGGTTGTAGTGCCACAGGTGCCAGTAACCGCAAGCCACAGCCTCCTTGCCTACGGTCTGCGTGCGCGTCATGCCGCCCTTGATACCGTGGTTGATACACGGAGCGTAGGCGATGATGAGCGACGGACCGGGATAGGCCTCGGCCTCCTTGAGCACGTTGAAGAGCTGCGTCTGCGAGCCGCCGATCGAAACCTGAGCCACATAGACGTAACCGTAGGTCATCGCCATTGCGCCGAGGTCCTTCTTGCGGATACGCTTGCCGCTCGATGCGAACTTGGCAACCGCTCCGACAGGGGTCGACTTCGACGACTGACCGCCGGTATTCGAGTATACCTCGGTATCGACAACGAGGATATTGACGTCCTGACCCGAAGCCAGTACATGGTCTACACCACCGTAACCGATGTCGTAACCCCAACCGTCGCCGCCGATGATCCACTGCGACTTCTTCACGAGCCAATCCTTGTGTTCGAGAATCTCTTTGCAGGTATCGCAACCGCAGGCCTCCATCATGGGAACCAGACGGGCGGTAACCTCGGCCGACTTGGCAGACGAACCGCGGTTCTCGATCCACTCCTTCATCACACCCTTCAGTTCGTCGGAGCACTGCGGGCACTCGGCTATGGCCTTCTCCATGAGAGCCTGTATGCGGTCACGGAGCTTCTCGATACCGATGTGCATACCCAGACCGAACTCGGCGTTGTCCTCGAAGAGCGAGTTTGCCCATGCCGGACCCTGACCCTTGGCGTTGGTGCAGTACGGGGTCGACGGAGCCGAACCCGAATAGATCGACGTACAACCCGTTGCGTTGGCAACCATCATCTTGTCGCCGAAGAGCTGCGTGAGGGCCTTGATGTAGGGAGTCTCGCCGCAACCTGCGCAGGCGCCCGAGAACTCGAACAGCGGCTGTGTGAACTGCAGGTTCTTGACGCTCTTGGTCTTGTCTACGACGTTCTCCTTGTAACCGATCTTCTCGGTAAGGTATTTCCAGTTGTCGGCCTGTGCCATCTGCGATTCGAGCGGACGCATAACCAGAGCCTTCTCCTTGGCGGGGCAGATATCCACACAGTTGCTGCAGCCCGTACAGTCGAGCGGCGACACCTGCATGCGGAACTTGTATGCCTTCGTTTCACCCAGACCCTGCTTCCAGTCGAGACCCGAAGCGGCAGCCTCCTCCTCGGTAGCGAGGAACGGACGGATTGCAGCGTGCGGGCAGACATAAGCACACTGGTTGCACTGGATACAGTTCTCGATCTTCCACTCGGGAACGTTCACGGCAATGCCTCGCTTCTCGTAGGCTGCCGTACCGTTGTCCCACGTACCGTCCTCACGGCCGTTGAAAGCCGATACCGGCAGATCGTCACCCTTCAGTGCGTTGATCGGATCGACGATATTGCGGACGAATGCCGGACGCGAAGCGTCAACGGAGTGTGCGGCGTCCTTCACCTCGATCGAAGCCCATTCGGCGGGAACCTCGACCTTCTCTACGGCGTTGCCGCCGGCATCGACAGCCGCATAGTTCATGTTGACGATATCCTCACCCTTCTTGCCGTAGGTCTTCAGAATGGCGTGCTTCATCTCCTCGACAGCCTTGTCGAACGGAATGACGTTGGCGATCTTGAAGAATGCCGACTGCATGATGGTGTTGGTGCGTGAGCCCAGACCCAGTTCTGCGGCAATCTTGGTGGCGTTGATGATATAGAAGTTGATGTTGTTCTTGGCCAGATAGACCTTCATGTGGTCGGGCAGCGTCTCGCAGGTAGTCTTTGCGTCGTGCACCGAGTTGAGAAGGAACGAACCGCCCTTCTTCAGGCCCTTGAGCACATCGTACTTGTCGACATACGACGGAACGTGGCATGCCACGAAATCGGGAGTGGTAACCAGATAGGGCGACGTGATCGGTTTGTCGCCGAAACGCAGGTGCGACGAGGTGTAGCCGCCCGACTTTTTCGAGTCATACGAGAAGTAAGCCTGGCAGTACTTGTCGGTCGAACCGCCGATGATCTTGATCGAGTTCTTGTTGGCACCGACCGTACCGTCGGCACCCAGACCGAAGAAGAGAGCCTCGAAGGTACCCTCCTTGGCCATCGATATCTCCTCGCCTACGGGCAGCGAGTGATTCGTCACGTCGTCGTTGATACCTACCGTGAAACGGTCCTTGGGCTGTGCGGCCTTCAGGTTCTCGAATACGGCCAGCATCTGTGCCGGTGTAGTGTCCTTCGACGAGAGGCCATAGCGTCCGCCGATGATCATCGGCTGCAGGTCGTGGCCGTAGAATACGTCGCGAACGTCGAGATACAGAGGCTCGCCGTTTGCTCCGGGCTCCTTGGTGCGGTCGAGCACGCAGATGCGTTTCACGCTCGTCGGCAGCACGTCGAAGAGGTACTTCGCCGAGAAGGGACGGTAGAGGTGTACGGTGATGACACCGACCTTCTCGCCCTTGGCGCGCAGGTAATCGACGCACTCCTTGATGGTCTCGGTAACAGAACCCATTGCCACGATGATGTTTTCGGCATCGGGAGCACCGTAATATGTGAAGGGCTTGTATGTACGGCCCGTGATCTTCGAAATCTCGGCCATGGTTTCGGCAACCATGTCGGGCACGGCGTCATAGAATTTGTTGGCAGCCTCGCGCGTCTGGAAATAGATGTCGGGGTTCTGTGCCGTACCGCGGGTAACGGGGTGTTCGGGATTCAATGCACGTGCGCGGAACTCCTTGAGAGCATCGCGGTCGAGCAGCGACGTGAGCGAAGCCTCGTCGATAAGCTCGATCTTCTGAATCTCGTGCGATGTACGGAATCCGTCGAAGAAGTGGAGGAAAGGCACACGTGACTTTATAGCAACGAGGTGGGCAACACCTGCGAGGTCCATGACCTCCTGAACCGACGAGGTGGCCAGCATGGCGAATCCCGTCTGGCGTGTAGCCATCACGTCCTGGTGGTCGCCGAAGATCGACAGCGACTGTGCGGCGAGTGCGCGGGCCGAAACGTGGAATACGCCCGGCAGCAGTTCGCCCGAGATCTTGTACATGTTGGGGATCATCAGCAGCAGACCCTGCGAAGCGGTGAAGGTCGAAGTCAGCGCACCGCTCTGCAACGAACCGTGAACCGCGCCGGCAGCACCGGCCTCGGACTGCATTTCAACAACCTTTACGGTCTCACCGAAGATGTTCTTGCGTCCCTGAGCGGCCCACTCGTCGACGAGTTCGGCCATTGTGGACGAAGGCGTAATGGGGTAAATCGCCGCAACTTCCGAGAACATATACGCGATATGTGCCGCAGCGTAGTTACCGTCACATGTAATGAATTTTTTTTCTGCCATATACCTATATAAATTGTTGAATTCTTTCAATTTTGCGCACAAAGGTACAAAATCGTTACCGATACTCCTAATATTTTTTCTGTTAATAAATTCACACTTTGACGCTTCCCATATAACGTCGCCTGACTCCGACATATTGCCCGTCTGAAGGCCGCAACGCCGGTTTTGCCTGCGATTGCTGCCATAAGGCGAGAGGGATTCCGCACTGTCAACGTGCGGAATCCCTATCGATGCAAAATCCGGGCCGGCGGGTTACGGCCGCCTGCATGCGCCCCGGAACAAGCACGGTTGCGGCATCACTTCCGGGCATCCGTTATCTCCACATAATCCTCTCCGCCGCAATACTTGCACTTGCGGTGCAGATGGTAAACGACCTTCATTACGACCCTGGCATCGGACACGCTGCCGACACTTTCGGGATAGCGGTCCACGCACTCCTTGCCTTTTCATGGCATATTTCTTACGACTAAAAATAAAACCGTGGGACATAATTCCAATTTGCCCTTCGAGGTCTTAGGAAACCGTGTAGTACAAATATGGAATAAATCCCACGATGGCGGCGTAAGCGCCAAATCCAATATTCAAAGCCTTGAAATCACGCATGAATGTGAGCCGCAACCCACTGCGTGAGTTCAACGAACTCGGCGACCGAGAGTTGTTCGGCCCTGCGGGTGAAGAACGGGTGCTCCTCGCCTCCGAAATCGCCGAATACCGCCTTCAACGAATTGCGCAGCATCTTGCGGCGCTGCCCGAACGAGGCCTTGACGACCTTGACGAAAAGGCGCTCGTCGCAATCCAGACGGGCGACATTGTTACGTGTGAGTCTGATGACCGCACTCTTGACCTTCGGGGGCGGGTTGAAGACCTTCTCGCCGACGGTGAAGAGGTAGTCTATGTCATACCACGCCTGCAGCAGCACGCTCAATATGCCGTATTCGCGCGAGCCCTCCTTCTCGGCCATGCGTACGGCCACCTCGCGCTGAATCATGCCGACGCACTCGGGCACGAGGTCGCGGTTCTCGATGATCTTGAAGAATATCTGCGACGAGATATTGTATGGGAAGTTGCCTATGATCTTCACGCCGCCGGGGAACAGCGACGCGAGGTCGGTCTTGAGGAAATCGCACGACATAAGCCGCGGGGTGAACTGCGGGAAATGGGCGTGGAGATACTCGACGCTCTCGCCGTCGATCTCGGCGCCCCACGTGACAATGTCGTCGCGCTGCAGCAGAAACTGCGTCAGCACACCCATGCCGCAGCCCACTTCGAGTACATTGTCGGGACGTTCGGGCGTGCCGCCCGAAAGCGCGTCGCAGATTTTGCGCGCTATGTTCAGATCGGTCAGGAAGTGCTGGCCGAGCGACTTTTTGGCTCTTACCTCGTTCACCTTGCAGTTCTTTTACGGTTGCAAAGTTAACAATTATCGGCTATACGCAAAACGGCCCGTGCGTTTTCGGCATGTGCTCATTCGCGGACCAGTTCATAGCAGACGCCGTCGTCGAACATGCCGTTCTTGAAGAACATGCGCCGCATGACACCCGCGCGACGGAAGCCGGCCCGTTCGAGCATACGCTGCGACGCCCCGTTGCGCATCATGACATTGGCGAAGATACGCACCACACCGCGCCGGGCAAAGAGGTATTCGGCCGCACGTCTTACGGCCTCGCACATCACTCCGCGTCCGCGGTATCCGGGCGCGAGCCAGCAGCCCATCTCGACGCTGAAGCGTTCGACATCGTCCTGCGGGACAAAGCCTATTCCTCCGGCCACCCGCCCGTCGACCTCTATGGCAAAGTCCCACAGCGGACGGCGCATGGCCGCCACGGCTATGAAGCGACGCGCGTCCTGCTCTTCATACGGATACGGGAACGAATCGCGCAGGAAGCGCCCCACGCTCTCATCATTGGCCGCCTCGGCCAGTTGTGCGACATCGGCACCGCGCCACCCGCGGACCGTAAAGCCATCGCACTCGCATATTATCTTTTCATCATGCTCCATCTCCATCATCTCTTTTCCTTATCTGCCATATCCTTCCACCACAGGTTGCGCACGAGCGGCCTCTCCCGGAAAAGGACAGGTTCGCCTATTGCCGGCATGGCAAGGTTTACGCCCTCGCCGGCTGCACGCAGGGCATTCTCCAGCGGTTCGAACCACGCATGCCGCGCAAGCGCGTATTTCGAATTGTGCACGGTGACGACAGCCGAGGCACCGATGTCGGCAACGGCCCGTGCGAAGTATCGCGGCATGAGGTGAATGTTGCTCCACGCCTCGTCATACTGTCCGTTCTCCATGACGGCCAGGTCGAAACCGCCGAACCGGCGTCCGATATCGGCGTAATGGTTGCCGTAGCCTCCGTCGCCGCCGACGTATATGCGGCTCACGGCCGACTCGACGGCATACGAAGCCCACAGCGTCGCATTGCGCCTGAGCCCGCGCCCCGAGAAGTGCCTCGAAGGGAGGCACGTGACCCTAAGCCCCCCGCACGGCGACGCCGACTCGTCCCAGTCGAGTTCGACGACACGTTCCGGGTCGAATCCCCAACGTTCGAAGTGCTCCCCTACGCCCAGCGGACAAACGACCGTACCGACCCTATCTTTCAGGCGCATGACGGTACGGTAATCGAGATGGTCCCAATGGTCGTGGGTTATCAGCAGCAGGTCGACAGGCGGCATATCTTCGGCGCGGAAGGCTTCGGTCCCGCGGAAAGGCCTGTTCACGAACCGCACTGGCGAGGCCGACACGAACACCGGGTCGACAAGTATGCGCCGTCCGCCCGTCTGCAGCAGATACGACGAATGGCCGAACCACACCATCACCTCCTCATCCGGATCCAGCGCCGACAGGTCCGTACGGACAACCGGCACACTCTCCTGCGGCCGCAGAAGAGCCTTGCTGCCGAACAGGAAACGCAACATGTTGGAGGCGAAGCCCCGCCGTGATGTGAGCATTACGGTCGTATCGCGGTTGTGGAAGGCACCGTTGCGATAGTTCGGCGACCGCTCAATACGCGCGAGCCTCTCCCCACGCGGCAGGCGTCCGAACTGTCTGCCGTGCATGAACAGCGACACGGCTGCCGCAATGGCCGCCAGAACCACAAGGCTTGTTACGATTATACGGACAATCATCTTGCTCATCGTTTCAGATTTGCGCCGTGCGCACGATGTCAATACGCAGCGGCATCGAAATTATTGCATGCGACACGCCCGGCCGGAACAACCGGCAGCCGTTTCCGACCTTGAGGACATCTGCCGCCGGCAAAAAGCCTGAGAGCATCTCTTCTCGAGCATGACGCCTGCAAAAAAAGGGTGTCGCACGACGTCCGACACCCTCCAGTTCACAAAACCAGTACGCCGTCAGTTGCCCTGTTCGCACATGAACTTTATACGTACCAGGCGGACCTCCTCCTCAGTGTAGTCGCTGCCGAGTTCGGCCAGCGCCTCGTCGAGAGAATCGCTCTCGGCGTCCTCCTTGAAGTAGAGGTATATGTCCTCGGCCTTGTCCTCGTCCATGAACGTATCGATATAATACGATATGTCGAGTTTGGTTCCCGAGTGGACGATGCCTTCTATCTCGGTCAGCAGCTCGTCGAAGTCGAGGTCGCGGGCCCGGGCTATATCCTCGAAATCCATCTTGCGGTCGATGGACTGTATTATGAAGATCTTGTTGCCCGACTTGTTGCCGACCGACTTGACCACCATGTCCTGCGGGCGCACTATGTCCTTCTCCTCGACATAGGCCTTGATGAGCTTGACGAACTCCTCGCCGAACTTCCGGGCCTTGCCCACACCCACACCGGTGATGTTCTGCATCTCCTCGATGGTTATGGGGTACTGTATCGACATGTCCTCCAGCGACGGGTCCTGGAACACCACGAACGGCGGCAGCCCGTGCTGCTTGGCCACCTTCTTGCGCAGGTCCTTGAGCATGGCGTAGAGCTCCTCGTCGGCAGCGCCGCCCTTGCCGGTCGGGGCCATTGCATCGGCCTCGCGCTCCTCCTCGTCGTAATCGTGGTCGAGAGCCACCATCACCGGCATCGGCATCTTGATATACTGTTCGCCCTTTGCGTTGAGCGATATGAGTCCGTAATTCTCGATATTCTTGTCGATGAGGCCCATTATCAGCGCCTGCCTCAGCACGGCGCCCCAGAACCTGTCATCATGGCCGTTCCCGGCGCCGAACCACTTGAGCTTGTTGTGCCCGTAGCTTTTGATCATGGCCGTAGTCTTGCCCATGAGCAGGTTGATCAGGTGGTCCATCTTGAACTTGTCGCCTATGTCGCGCAGCGCCTCCAGCGCCATCTTCATCTCGGCCTTGGCCTCGACACGCGGACGCGGGTTGCGGCAGTTGTCGCAGTTCCCGCAGTTGGATTCGCCGTACTCCTCGCCGAAATAGTGCAGCAGGGTCTTGCGGCGGCATATTGCGCTCTCGGCATACGACACCGTCTCGAGCAGCAGCAGCTTGCCGATCTCCTGTTCGGCGATGGGCTTGCCCTGCATGAACTTTTCGAGTTTCTGTATGTCCTTGTAGCTGTAGAATGTGATGCACACTCCCTCGCCGCCGTCACGTCCGGCACGCCCGGTCTCCTGATAGTATCCTTCGAGCGACTTGGGTATGTCGTAGTGTATCACATAACGCACGTCCGACTTGTCGATGCCCATACCGAAGGCGATCGTGGCCACGATGACGTCGACATTCTCCATTAGGAAGTCGTCCTGGTTCTTGGCACGCGTCTGCGCGTCCATGCCGGCATGGTAGGCCAGGGCCTTGATGCCGTTGGCGACAAGCAGTTCGGCCAGCTCCTCGACCTTCTTGCGGCTCAGGCAGTAGATTATGCCGCTCTTGCCCTCGTTCTGCTTGATGAAACGTATGATCTCATGCTCGGCGTTATGCTTCGGGCGTATCTCGTAATAGAGGTTCGGACGGTTGAATGACGAACGGAACACCGTCGCGTCGGTCATGCCCAGACTCTTCTGTATATCCATCTGCACCTTGGGCGTGGCCGTGGCCGTCAGCGCTATCAGCGGAGCCTGGCCTATATCGTTTATGATCGGGCGTATGCGGCGGTACTCGGGACGGAAGTCATGGCCCCATTCCGATATGCAGTGCGCCTCGTCAACGGCGTAGAACGAGATCTTGATCTTGCGCAGGAAGGCTACGTTGTCCTCCTTCGTGAGCGACTCCGGTGCAAAATAGAGCAGCTTGGTCTTTCCGGCAAGCACGTCGTCGCGCACCTGCTGTACGGCTGTCTTGTTGAGCGAGGAGTTGAGGAAGTGGGCGATGCCCGAATCGGCCGAGAACGTACGCATCGCATCGACCTGGTTTTTCATCAGTGCGATGAGGGGAGATATGACGATGGCCACACCGTCCATGAGCAGTGCCGGCAGCTGATAGCACAGCGACTTTCCGCCGCCCGTAGGCATCAGAGCGAGGGTGTCGCGCCCCTCCAGCACGGAGAGCATGATCTGCTCCTGCCCGGGGCGGAAGTCCTTGTAGCCCCAATATTTATCCATGACGGCCAATAGCCGTCGGCGCATCTCGTCGTTAG
>DXGW01000127.1 GCA_019113665.1 Candidatus Alistipes excrementipullorum | reverse complement strand
GCCGCCGTCTTCTCGTTCGACATGTCGAGGAACTCCTCCTTGTTGTTGGCGAACAGCACATTCTCGTTCGTACGCGTCTCAAGCGGGCTCTCACCCATTATCAGCGTCTCCACGCCGCGAGCACCGGTAGCACGGGCAGCATTGGCGTGTATCGAGATGAAAATATCGCCCTCGGCCTTGTTGGCAATATCGGCCCGGGCCTGAAGATCCTTGTTCAGGTCGGCCGAGAACTGCATGTCGGTCTTGCGCGTATAGACCACCTTCACGTCCGGCATTCGCTTTTCGATCAGTGCTCCCAATTTCAGTGCCACTTTCAGGTTGAGATCCTTCTCATGCACGCCGCGATATGTTGCTCCCGGGAATTTGGGACCTCCGTGGCCGGCATCGATGACTATGACTTTTACACCCTGCGCAATATTCTCGGCAAACGAGACGTTCGACGTGAAAAACATGCAAAGCAGAATCAGCGAAAAGAGTACTCTGCGCATATGAAGAAAGTTATGTTAAAATTGTAGCCTTACTAAAATTTTATCTATCTTTGTCGGATTAAAATCGCGTCCGCGTTCCGCGCGGAACCCGTTTTTTAGCTGTTTTGCCGACTTGTCGGCAAAGGTACTGAAAATTTTTGGATTTTTGAAAGGTTCGAAGGTAAAATATATCATCTCGACGGCGATACTTGCTGTCGCCGCACAAATGGTATTCGGCACTGCCGCGATCGAAGGGCGTATCATAGGCCCCTCGGGAGTGGCGGGGCCAACGGTTGCCGATACGGTCACCGAGGTCGACCCGGCCGCCGCAACCGTAAAAAAAGCGCTTGTCAAGGCGGCGGACGAGGCTCCGCGAACCATATCCGAGGCTGCCGTCCGTGAAAACGGAGGCGAAGTCGCCCGTGAGTTGCGTGCAGCCGCAGAGACGGCCGGTGCCGGGGAGATTGCCGGGATCGAGGGTGCGGCAGATTCGGTTGCAGTCGATTCGGTTGCGGCCGAGGTTTCCCGACGCGGGCAACGGGCCGCAGCACGTGCGCGTCGCCGCGGGAACGCACCGCAGCCACCGACGGAAGAGGATATGGCCGAAATGGAGCGGCGCGATTCGCTCTTCAGCCTGCACGTGGATTCGCTCGTAGCAGCCAAGAACGACTCCGTAAGGCAGGACACCGTCAAGCGCAAGGGCGGCGGAGGCTTCCTCGACGACATAATCAAGGGCAAGAACACCGACTCGCTGGTCTACGACGTCAAAAACAAACTCGTCTACATCTACAACGAAGGCGACGTCGACTACCAGAACATGAACCTCAAGGCCGACTTCATGCGCATAAACATGGACACCAAGGAGATCTATGCCTACGGCAAGCCCGACTCGGTGGACGGCAAGCCTACGGTCACCCACCCGGTCTTCACCGAGGGCAGCGCCTCCTACACGATGGATACGATCACCTACAACATATCGTCCAAGAAGGCGAAGATCAAGGGCGTGGCCACGCAGGAGGGCGACGGCTGGCTTGTCGGCGGTAGCGTCAAGAAGATGGCAGACAACACCATCAACATACAGCACGGCAAATACACCACCTGCGAGGAGACCGACCACCCGCACTTCTACCTGGCAATGACCAAGGCCAAGGTCATACCCGGCAAGAAGGTCATCACGGGCCCGGCCTATCTGGTCATGGAGGACGTTCCGCTCTACTTCCTGGCCATACCCGAAGGATTCTTCCCCATCAACATGGGTCCGAAATCGGGTCTGCTCATGCCGTCGTACGGCGAGGATTCGAAAGGTTTCTTCATTCGTGACCTCGGATACTATTTCGTCCTGAGCGAGCACATGGACCTGGCCATACGTGGCGGTATCTACACGCTCGGTTCGTGGGAGGCGTCGGCATCGTCGCGCTACGTCAAGCGCTACAAGTACACCGGCAACCTCAACTTCAACTTCTCGAACATCAAGTACGGCGAGAAGGGCGAACCCGACTACATCAAACAGAACAACTTCCGCCTGCAGTGGACCCATTCGCAGGACGCCAAGGCAAACCCCGGATCGACATTCTCGGCCTCGGTGAACCTTTCGAGCAGCGGTTACAGCAAATATTCGGCCACCAACCTCGACGACATTCTGGCGACACAGACCAACTCGTCCATCGCCTACTCGAAGAGCTGGGCCGGAACACCGTTCTCGCTCTCGATGAACATGGCCGTATCGCAGAACTCGCAAAACTCGACCATCTCGGTGACGCTGCCCACGGTAGTTTTCAACGTCTCGCGCGTCTACCCTTTCAAACGCAAGGAGGTCGTCGGCAAGGAACGCTGGTATGAAAAGATATCGTTCACCTACTCGGGCAAGCTGACCAACACCGTGTCGACAACCGAGAAGGAGCTCTTCACCAAGGAGACACTCAAGAACATGAAGAACGGCGTCGAGCACAGCCTTCCGGTATCGGCTTCGTTCAATGCGTTCAACTACATAAACATCTCGCCGTCGTTCAACTACACCGAGCGGTGGTATTTCAAGAAGGTCGAGCGGCAGTGGAACCCCGAAACCAACCAGGTCGAATACCTCGACCCGGAATACGGTTTCTACCGTCTCTACAACTACAACGCGAGCATATCGGCCAATACCACCATCTACGGTATGTGGCAGTTCAAGAAGAAGACCAGCAAGATACAGGCTATCAGGCACACCATAACGCCGCAGATAGGCTTCTCCTATGCTCCCGACTTCAGCAAGCAGAAATACGGATACTACAAGACCGTGCAGAGCGACTCGCTCGGCCGATATACGGTCTATTCGCCCTTCTCGGACAACGCATACGGCGTACCGGGATCGGGAGAACAGATGTCGCTTACCTTCTCGCTGGCGCAGACTCTCGAAATGAAGGTCCTTAGCAAGCGCGACACGACCGGCGTCAAGAAGATCAAGCTGATCGACAACATACAGTTCAGCGGATCGTACAACTTCCTGGCCGACTCGATGCGTCTGTCGACCATACCCATATCGTTCCGATCGACGGTATTCGGCACGAACTTCGGTCTCAACCTGTCGGCTACGCTCGACCCCTACGAGGTTTCACCCGAAGGCAAACGCTACAACAAGCTGATGTGGAAGCGAGGCCTTCCGGGACGTATCGTCAGCACCAGCTGGAGTTTCGGTTACACCTTCAAGTCGAGACAGGACCGCACGCAGGCCGCCATCAACGACATCAACTCCATACCGCCAGAATACATCAACCCGTTCTACGATCCCTACGGCACGATGGACCCCGTGCTGCGACGGCAATACATGTCGCAGACATACTACGACTTCTCGATGCCGTGGAATATCGGATTCAACTACATGATCAGCTATTCGGTAAGCTACGTCAACAACGGAACCACCGGATACAGGCGCAACGTCACGCAGACCATCGGGTTCAACGGCAGCGTCAACATCACGCCAAAGATGGGTATAACCTTCACCGGCGGTTACGACATCATGAGCAACAAGCTGACCACCTCGTCGATCACCATAACACGTGACCTGCACTGCTGGCAGATGTCGTTCGTATGGATTCCTTTCGGCTACCACAAGAGCTGGAGCTTCAACATCGGCGTGAAGGCCTCGTCGCTGGCCGACCTCAAATACGACAAGAGCCAGAGCATGTACGACAACATGTACTGATGCCACGTTCCGGGGTGTTGGTATGCAATTTGCGATTTACATGTGAAAAGAATGTAAAAACAACAAAGATATGAAAAAGCACACTGCTGACAATCAAAACATTAATTCCGCAGAAGAGAAGGACGGCGAGAAGCTGGAAAACTCCGCTGCACGGGAGTCGGGTGACAATGTGACAGAAAACGGGGAGACCGCGTCTGACACATTGTCAGATGGTGCGGAACACTCCGAAGAACCCGCCGACAAGGAGGAGACGAAGACTCCGGCAAAGGATTTCGAGAAGGAGGCCGCCGAATGGAAAGACAAGTACATACGCCTTCAGGCCGAGTTCGACAATTTCCGCAAACGCACGCTCAAGGAGAAGATGGACCTTGTCCAGAGCGGCGGATCCAAGGTCATAACAGGCATGCTTCAGGTGCTCGACGACGTACTGCGTGCAGTCGAGGCCTCGGAGAAGAGCGAAGACATAGCCGCCCTGCGCGAAGGCGAGAAGCTCGTTGCCCAGAAGTTCACCGAGGCTCTGCGCAAGGAGGGTGTAACCGAGATCGAGGCCAAGGGTCACGATTTCGACGCCGACCTGCACGAAGCCGTGGCGAAGTTCGCGGCCGGCGAAGAGCAGAAGGGCAAGGTCATAGATGTCGTACAGCGCGGCTACAAGCTGGGCGACAAGGTTCTCCGTTACGCCAAGGTCGTAGTCGGGGAATAACATTTTATCGGAATATTAAAAGCGGCAATCGCACTGATTGCCAATTGAAGACATGGCAGAGAAAAGAGACTACTACGAGGTTCTTGGCGTCGAACGCAACGCCAATGCCGACGAGATAAAGAAGGCCTACCGCAAGGCGGCCATAAAGTATCACCCCGACAAGAATCCGGGTGACAAGGAGGCCGAAGAGAAGTTCAAGGAGGCTGCCGAAGCATACGACGTGCTGTCGAATCCCGACAAGCGTGCACGCTATGACCAGTTCGGTCATGCGGGCATGAGCGGTGCTGCCGGCGGCGGATTCGGCGGTTTCAGCGGCGGAGGGTTCTCGATGGAGGACATCTTCTCGCAGTTCGGAGACATATTCGGCGGTCACTTCGGCGGCGGATTCGGCGGTTTCTCGGGCGGAAGCCGCAGCCGCAGCGCAAACCGTGGTACGGACATACGTGTAAAGGTCAAGCTGACACTGGCCGAGATAGCCGGAGGCACGACCAAGAAACTGAAGATAAGCAAGAATATCGCCTGTGACAAGTGCGGCGGTTCGGGAGCCAACGGTTCCAACGGCTACTCGACTTGCAGCATGTGTAACGGCACGGGTGTCGTAACCAGGGTCGAGAACACCTTCTTCGGCCGCATGCAGACACAGGGCGTATGCCCCACCTGCGGCGGTACGGGCAAGGTCATCACCTCGCCGTGCGACAAGTGCCACGGCGAAGGTACGGTCAAGGGCAGCGAGATCGTCGAGATAAAGATCCCGGCAGGCGTCGGCGAGGGAATGGTCCTCACCGTGGCCGGCAAGGGCAATGCCGCACGCCGCGGAGGCGTGAACGGCGACCTGCTCGTGGTTATCGAGGAGGAGCGCGACCCGCAGCTGGTACGCGACGGCGACGACCTGATCCACAACCTCAACATCACGGTTACCACCGCGCTGCTGGGCGGCGAGGTCGAAGTGCCGACGATCGAAGGCAAGGCCAAGATCAAGATCACCCCGGGAACGCACGCCGGCAAGGTTCTGCGCCTGCGCGGCAAGGGATTGCCCTCGGTCAACGGATACGGACGCGGGGATATTCTGGTTGTCGTCGACATCACCATACCGTCGCGGCTTTCGTCCGAGGAGCGCCGTCTGGTCGAGCAACTCGCACAGCAGCCTTCGTTCAAGGCCGCCGAGAAGGTCGAAAACCAGAACATCTTCGAACGCATGAAGAGTTTTTTCAGATAACCATATAACAGATTTTGCAGCATGGGTTGGTTCAAACCTTTCAAGAAACCCAACGGGTTCAAATATACGCCGCGCTTCTACGACCCCGTCAAGGAGGCACGCGAGCAGCGGCGCCGCGAACTGCGCGGCGAAAGTATCGAGACCGACAACTGCGAATACCGCCCGGGCCAGTATCTGCGCACACAGCAACAGGCCCGCATGGAGCGGAGGACGCTTGAGGAGTCGCGCCAGACAAGCGGTTCAAGCCTTATAATCTTCGCCGTACTGGCAATCATACTGATCGTCGG
>DXGW01000126.1 GCA_019113665.1 Candidatus Alistipes excrementipullorum | reverse complement strand
CATGGAGATGCACTCGCTGCCCCGTCATACTCTCGATGAATACCGCCACATGGTCGGACGCGGAATCCTGCGTCTGGTCGAGGCCGCCATACCCGAACCGCTGCGTTCGCCCGAATTTGTCGAGGAGGTCCGGCGTGATTTCGTCGCCTACTACCTTGAACATATAGATCTACACACCCGCCCTTATGACGGTATTGCCGAACTGTTGGAGGAACTGTCGGCCCGCGGAATAAAAATTGCCGTTGCATCGAACAAGTTCCAGGCCGGCACCGGGCGCCTGATACGTTCGTTTTTCCCGACTACGGAGTTCGTGGCCGTCTTTGGACAGCGTGCGGGTGTGCCGCTCAAACCCGATCCGCAGGTCGACAACGAGATAATGGCTGCGGCCGGGGTTACACCCGATGAGTGTATCCATGTGGGTGATTCGGGCGTCGACATGCAGACGGCCCATGCTGCCGGGGTCCGTTCCGTCGGTGTCACATGGGGATTCCGCTCGCGTGACGAGCTTGTCGGGAACGGTGCCGGCGCCATCATAGACCGCCCTTCGCAACTGATTGAATTGATATAGAACGATGAAAAAGATTGTGGTATTTACCGGTGCCGGAGTGAGTGCCGACAGCGGTCTGGCCACTTTCCGCGATGCCGACGGATTGTGGGCCTCCTATCGTATCGAGGACGTGTGTACGCCCGAAGCGTTGCGCAACAACCGCGCGACGGTTATCGAATTCTACAACAAGCGCCGGCGCGAACTGCTCGAAAAGCAGCCCAATGCGGCGCACTACGCCATTGCGGAACTCGAAAAGCATTTCGACGTCGACGTCATCACGCAGAATGTCGACAATTTCCACGAGCGTGCCGGTTCGACGCGCGTGACGCACCTGCACGGCGAATTGATGAAACTGCGCTCGTCGGTCGATCCGGACCTCATAGTTCCGATCGAGGGGTGGGAGCAGAAACCCGACGCCAAGGCTCCGGACGGCTCGCTGCTGCGGCCGCATATCGTCTTTTTCGGGGAGTCGGTGCCGATGTTCGACACGGCGACGCGCATTGCTGCCGCAGCCGACATTCTCATCGTTGTGGGGACGTCGTTTGCGGTCTATCCTGCGGCTTCGCTGGTGCATTACGTACGTCCCGACGTGCCGATCTATCTGGTCGACCCGGGAACACCCGAACTGTCGCTTGTCCGCAACCCGCTGACCCATATTCGGGCACGTGCGGCCGAGGGGGTGCCGCAACTTGTCGACATGCTCGAACGCGAATGCCGGTAGGCAAAAAAAAGAGGCTTGTTCCGAACAAGCCTCTTTTTTCATGCCTCTTTTCTCATTACGAAGTTGTCCAGCCCGACACTTCCGCACATGACCGTCTGCCGTTTCACCGTCACATATCCCCGCCGCTCGAAAAAGGGTAGGGCCGTAATCGACACCTCCGACGTGAAGGCTGCGGCACCACGGCTGCGGGCATAACGTTCGGCCTCGTCGGCGAGCCGCGAGGCTATGCCGAGCCGTTGCGAGCGGCTTCCGACGAACAGATAGTCGAAATAGCCGTCGTCATGCATGTTGGCGAACCCGACTATCTCCGCATTGCCGTTTTCGGCTACAATGGTGCAGCCCGTCGACAGCCTTGCATGCAGGCGCCCGAGGTCGGCTCCGGCCGCACACCACGCCGCGATCTGTTCGGGCGTGTAGTCGCGCGAGTTGACGTTGCGTACGCACTCGGCGAGCAGCGATGACAATGCCGGCGTGTCGCCTTCGGCGTATGGGCGCAGCAGGATCATTTGTGCTTGTCGGCGAAGTATATGTCCAGCAACTCCTTGGCCGCGATGAACGAGCTCAGTTTTGCGTCGAGGACGCGGTTTTCGACATCGGCTATGCGCTTTTCGATTTCGGGATTGCGGTAGAAGTCGCTTTTGAGTGTCTCGTTTATCGTCTCGTACATCCAGTACTTGTTCTGGCGGTTGCGGTTCGACTGGAAATAGCCGTTTGCCTCGATGTGGTCGAGATACTCCTCGACGCCTTTCCATACCTCTTCGAGGCCGGTGTGGTCAACCGACGAACAGGTGTAGACCTTTGCCCTCCACTCCGACTCGGGCAGCGGGAAGAGGTGCAGCGCGTTCTGGAACTGAGCCTTGGCAAGCTGCGCCTTGTTGACGTTTTCGCCGTCGGCCTTTGTTATCACCATCATGTCGGCCATCTCCATGATTCCGCGCTTGATTCCCTGCAGCTCGTCGCCTGCGCCCGAAATCTGCAGCAGCATGAACATGTCGACCATCGAGTGCACGGCCGTCTCGGACTGTCCCACGCCGACGGTCTCGATGAAGATTACATCGAACCCGGCGGCCTCGCAGAGAATTATCGTCTCTCGGGTCTTGCGGGCCACGCCTCCGAGCGATCCGGCCGAAGGCGAAGGGCGTATGAATACGTCGGGATTCGACGAGATACTCTCCATGCGGGTCTTGTCACCGAGGATCGAGCCGCCGCTGCGTTCGGAACTGGGGTCTATGGCCAGTACCGCGAGTTTGTGCCGCAGCGATGTCACCATGTTGCCTATTGCCTCGATGAATGTCGACTTGCCGGCGCCCGGAACACCCGTGATGCCTATGCGCACCGACTTTCCGGAGTGGGGCAGACAGCGTTCGATGATCTCCTGTGCCTGCGCGTAGTGGTCGGGGTTGTTGCTCTCGATGAGCGTTATGGCCTGCGAAAGTACGGGAATGTTTCCTTCGAGTATTCCGGCGACATATTCGTCGGTCGAGAGTGCGCGGCGTTTTTTGCGCACGAAATGGGGGTTTACGATGGGCTGGTCTTCCACGCCCTGCGTAACGTTGAGCGCCGAATCGTGATGCATGTCGACGTACTCCTTTTCGTAGTGTTGTATTTTAGTGTGTGTCATTTTTGACAGTTGTGAGTTTGTCGAAAAAATCGTCTTCGATCGTTATCGGGTTGCCGAACCAGAGGGCCTTGCCCTTGCTGTCGACTACCACGCCGAAGGGAACATATGTCACGCCGAATGCCCCGAATATCTCGCCCGTAGGGTCGAGGGCCGTACCGACATACTCTCCGATGCAGTCGCGCAGCATTCCGTTGATGTTTTGCGGCTCTTCGCCGGTGATGAATACCACGCCGAGTCTCGGGCCGAGTCTGTCGGAGTACTCCCTGATCTTCATGAACGACTCGATGCAGGGGACTGTCGTCGAGTGAACGAACTCGATATATGTGTA
>DXGW01000125.1 GCA_019113665.1 Candidatus Alistipes excrementipullorum | reverse complement strand
GGCGAAGAGAGTGGTCTCACCATTGAGGATTATGAGGACGGTGGGAGTTTTTGAGATGAATAGATGATTTTAATCGAATGGAGATTATTGCAATGAATAAGATCAGACTTTTTGCATTCGGTATTACGGCCGTTATGCTTGCCGGCTGTTCGACCGACGAGACCGGCAGCCAGATACCCGGAGAGGGTACGGACAACAAGGTGTATATGACCGTATCGGCATCGACGGACGGTTCGCCTACCGTTATTGACGAGAACTACAAGTCCACATGGGCGGCGGGTGACCGCATAGGCCTTTTCTACGACAAGAGTGAGGTGCAGGCCGGCTGGATACTGTCGGTTACGGGTTCCACCATAAAGAACGGAATGTATCAGAATTTGCCTTATCTGCTTGACGAGGCTTATGACGGACAGATGGGTGGAACTTTCGCCATTACCAACGACCTCGATAACGACCATCCGGGCGAGACCATGCCCTATACCGGCAACTTCTATTGGCAGACCGACGCGTCGACGGCTACGTTCTATGCCTACTATCCCTATACGTTCAGCGGCGTCAACGGCGGCCACATGGACAATGTTGCGGCTTTCCCCTACACCCTTACCACGGTGCAGGGCGGAACGCTTGAATCTGTTGCCGCTCTGGATCTTGCATATGGCAAGGTTACCGTCGAGCGCGGAAGCGAGGAGTATGTTGAGGCCAACCTGAACTTTTCGATGAGCCACATGTTCTCGGTTCTCGAGTTCGAGGTTACGAATGCTACGGGCGAGAACTTCACTCTCAACGGTGTGAAGATGTCGTCGGCAGCGGGCATCGGCGGCAGCATGACCGTCGACTTCACCACCGGAAGCATCACCGGTGCGGCTGCCACGAGCGTGACAGCATCGTTTGCCGATGGTGTGGAGCTGACTGACGGTGAGACGGCCGTGGTTTACATGGTTGTCGCTCCGGCCGACTGCTCGAACAGCACCTTTACGGTTATGACGTCGGCAGGCAGCGCCGACTTTACGGGCGGCAAGCTCTTCGAGGCCGGCAAGTACTATTACAAGACGCTTGAGGTTACCGAACTGGGCGGTTCGGCATCGGCTGTAACGGTCGATTTCGAGGAGGCCGAGCTCGGCGATGAAACATTTGTGGGCTATAACCCGACTACATATCATAATGTGTTGACGGGTAAATTACTGTCGTCATTGTATGATGGCGATAACAGCAACCTTGAAGGTTGTATGGTTTACGATGACCTGCTTTATGCCGAGAATAACGTGTCGTTCGGCTCTTTTTATACTGATTGGGTCGGAACGTTCGATACATGGAATGGATTTGTTTTCTCATCAAACAATGATACTGAAGACGGGACCGTGTTGAATCAGTTCAGCGTCTACTCCGCAACAAATGGGAATAACAAGTTTGCTCTCGCGTATGACGGCTCATGGTGGACCCCGACGTACCAGAATCTTTACGGGAAGTACGATCTCGCTACCTTCGTGCTCGAGAAGAGCGGAACGGTACGCAGTGCCAAGTTCGCCAATACGACATATACTTACAAGACCATCATGGCTACCGACCCCAACGTGAACTACGCCATCAAGGCTACGGGTTATCTCAACGGCTCGGAGACGGCAACGCTGTCTGTTGCGCTGGCCAAGAACGGAACCCTCCTGACGGATTGGACCGAGGTCGACATGAGCGGACTGGGTGTTGTCGACAAGGTTACTTTCACGGTTGACTGGGACAACACCTCTTCGGCAGTGAAGAGCCCCGAACAGTGGCTGCCATTCTATTGGTGCATTGATAACGTAAAGGTCGAATTTGAGGAGTAAAAAGTTTTTGCCAAAACTTTTGTGGGGGAGTTGCCTGCGTGCCCGTGAAGTACGCAGGTGACTCTTTGGTTTGAATCGGGTGTTTTTTTAATTTTGCTGCCAAAATGAAAAGTACGGCAACCATATTGTGTGCGGCATGCATGGCTTTGGCCGTGTCGTGCAACCGCGACGGTTTTATCGAAGAGCAGACCGGTGACGACGGCAACAGACGTCCCGTGAGCGACACGAGCATTGCTGCGGCGACTAAGGTGTTCGAATATACGCCGGCTCCGGGCCAGTTTGTCGGAGACGTGATACTGGGAGGTTTCGACGGCAGCGAGACCACTCCCGAGGCGGCCTGCGCCTATGCCGAGCGCCGCATGTCCGAGCGCAACTTTGTCTCGCTCGGCGGCTTCGGCGGCTATATCGTCGTGGGCTTCGACCACAGCATCGACAATGACGGCGGCTACAACATCGTCATCGAGGGCAATTCCATGGCTACCAGTTCCGAACCGGGGATCGTATGGGTCATGCGCGACGAGAACGGCAACGGCCTTCCCGACGATACGTGGTACGAACTGAAGGGTTCGGAGTACGGTGCCGAGGGTACGTTGAGCGGTTATTCGGTCACCTATTACCGTCCTGAGAGCGCTAAGTCTCCCGTCAGGTGGACGGACAGTCTCGGCGGGAAGGGTGAGATCGACTATATCAAGGCGCATTTCCAGGAGAGTTATTATCCTGCATGGATCGAGTCCGACACCTATACGCTGACCGGTACGCGCCTCGCCCCCAACAACTACTTCGACGGGGAGACCGGCCAGTGGGTACAGCCTCCGTACGAGTGGGGTTACGCCGACAACTTCAGCCCGATCGACCGCCTGACCGACGACGACAATACGGGTTCCGGGCCCAGCGGCAACCACTTCAAGATAAGCAATGCCGTTACGGCCGACGGCCGTGCGGCCAATCTGCCGTACATCGACTTCGTGAAGGTGCAGACGGCACTCAATACCAAGAGCGGCGGTCTGGGCGAGAATTCGACCGAAGTCTTCTCCATAAGCGATTACAACATGACCAAATATTCGGAGTGATATGCGGCGCATGTTCCATACGGTATTGACGGTGCTCGCTTCGGCGGGCATCTGGTCGTGTATGGACTACGGTCCGCAGCCCGAGGAGAGTTTTTCGGAGACGGGCAAGGGGGTCTTCATCGTCAACGAGGGCAATTTCAACTTCGGCAACGCCTCGCTGTCGTATTACGACGTCGGCAGCGGCCGTGTCGAGAATTCGGTCTTCAGCCGTGCCAACGGCATGTCGTTGGGAGACGTGGCTCAGTCGATGACCGTGCATGGCGGGCGCGGGTACATAGCCGTGAACAATTCGGGCGTGATCTTCGTCATAGACCTGACGACGTTCCGTCTTGTCGGCACGCTCGAAGGGCTCACATCGCCGCGCTATGTGCACTTTGCGAGCGATACCAAGGCCTATGTCACCGACCTTTACGATACGCGAATCACCATCTTCGACCCGACGACCATGCAGGTCACGGGCCATGTCGAGACGGGCCGCGAGTCGACCGAGCAGATGGTTCAGTACGGACGGTACCTATTCGTCAACTGCTGGTCGTACGACAACCGGATACTGGTTATCGATACCGAAACGGACGAGGTGTGCGACGAGATTACGGTGGGCATACAGCCCACGTCGCTCGTTCTCGACCGCAACGGCAAGGTCTGGACAATCACCGACGGCGGATATGAGGGCAGCCCCTACGGATACGAGGCACCGGCTCTCTACCGCATCGACGCGGAGACGCGCAAGGTCGAACGCGAATTTCTCTTTGCCTTGGGCGACGCTCCTTCGGAGATCTGCATCGACGGGGACGGCGGTACGCTCTATTTCATCAACGGAGGCGTGTGGCGCATGGACGTCGGTGCCGACCGCCTGCCGGACGAGCCGCTTATTCCCGACGGCGGGACGCTCTTTTACGGGCTGGGTGTCGACCCCGAAACCTCGGAGATATATGTCGCCGATGCGGTCGACTACATGCAGTCGGGAGTCGTCATGCGCTATTCGGCCGACGGTGAACCGCTCGGGAACTTCAGGGTGGGCATCACGCCCGGTGATTTCTGCTTTGTGAGATGACCATGCGCCGTACGTTGCTCATATTGATGTCGCTGTTGCTGCCTGTGACGGCTGCTGCCGAGGGCGAGAAGCCTGTGTGGTCGCTCGACATCGACAGCGTCGAGGTTGTCACCGAGCGCCACATAAAGGATATAGGCGTGCAGAAGAGCGTCCTGGATACGACAGTGCTGCATGAGAACATCTCGTTGTCGATGGCCGATGTCCTGACGCGCAATTCGACGCTTTTCATCAAGAGTTACGGCCGTGCGACGTTGTCGACGGCATCGTTCCGCGGAACCTCGGCCTCGCATACGCAGGTGACGTGGAACGGCATGAACCTCAATTCCCCGATGCTCGGAATGACCGATTTCTCGATGATCCCGGCATACTTCATCGACCGGGCCGCGCTCTACTACGGCACCTCGTCGGCAGGCGTTACGGGCGGCGGGCTTGGCGGGGCCGTGGCATTGTCGACCGCTCCGGTCGAGGAGCGCGGTTTCGGCCTGCAGTTCGTGCAGGGCGTGGGGTCGTTCACGACCTTCGACGACTACCTGCGCTTCACCTATTCCGACGGCCGCTGGTCGGTTTCGACGCGCGTCGTCTACTCCGATTCGAAAAACAACTTCAAATATACCAACTACCGCAGGAAGACCGGTATGATTTTCGACGACGAGGGTGGTCTGGTGGGGTTCGAATATCCTGTCGAACGCAACAAGAGCGGTGATTTCCATGACCTTCACCTGCTTCAGGAGCTCTACTACAATGCCGGCAACGGCCACCGTTTCGGTCTGGCGGCATGGTATCTCGACTCCGACCGCGGTGTGCCGATGCTCAATGTCGACTACCGCGACGATGCCGATTACAGCAACCGCCAGCGTGAGAATACGTTCCGTGGCGTAGTGTCGTGGGACATGATACGCGGCTCGCTCAAGCTTGGAGCCCGTGCCGGTTACGTCTATACCTACCTCGGCTATGACTATTCGCGTCAGATCGGTGGCGGCGAGTGGGTCCAGATGACCCGCTCGCGGAGCTATGTCAATACGGTCTACGGGGCTTTCGACGCCGAGTATTACATCGGCCGCAAGTGGCTGTTCACGGCAGGGCTCACGGCCCATCAGAATTTCGTTGTCAGCAAGGACAAGAATATCATACGCCAGGACGGCAACAGCGCGATAGTGGGGTACGACAAGGCACGCATCGAGGTGTCGGGACACGTCTCGGCCAAATGGCTGCCTACCGAGCGCCTCGGGGTGTCGGTGACACTTCGCGACGACTTCTACGGCACTGAGTTCACGCCCGTCATTCCGGCGGCCTTCATCGACTTTGTGGCGTCGAAGCGCGGCAACGTGGTGCTGAAGGCCTCCGTCTCGCGGAATTACCGTTATCCGACGCTCAATGACCTCTACTTCCTGCCCGGCGGCAACGATACGCTGCGTGTCGAGCGGGGCTTCACTTATGACGGCGGTGTCTCGTTCCGTGTCGGCGGCGACGGCCGTTTTTCGGCCGGCGGCGAGGTGACGGCCTACGATTCGTATATCAGGGACTGGATCTGCTGGCTGCCCACGGCCAAGGGATTCTGGTCGCCGGTGAATATCCGCAAGGTCCACAGCTACGGCGTTGAGGTCAAGGCCGACATCTCCGTGCGTTTCGGGCGAGACTGGCGCCTTGCGCTGAAGGGCAACTACGCATGGACCCCTTCGATCAACTACGGCGATCCGGTGAACTGGGCCGACGAGTCCATAGGCAAACAGCTGGTCTACGTGCCGCGCAATTCGGCGGCGGTAACGGGACGGCTCGACTGGCGCAGCTGGTCGCTCGGATACGAGTGGACCTATTACGACAAGCGCTACACGACGTCGAGCAACGAGACGGCCACGCGTTTCGACGAGCTGGGCGAATATTTCATGAGTGACGTGTGGCTGGAGAAGCGCTTTGCGTTCCGCTGGGCGGACATGTCGTTCAAGGGAGTCGTCCGCAACCTCTTCAACGAGGAGTACGAGTCGGTGCTGGCACGTCCCATGCCGCGTATGAATTTCGAGTTTTTCATCGGCATAAAGCCTAAATTCCCAAGCCGTAAGAAGTGACCGTCAATAAAAAAGAGGATTGAACAAACGTTCAATCCTCTTTTTTGTCGGGGAGACTGGATTCGAACCAGCGACCTCCAACTCCCGA
>DXGW01000124.1 GCA_019113665.1 Candidatus Alistipes excrementipullorum | reverse complement strand
GTAACGGGCTCCTTGAGGTTACCGCCCGCAGGCGACACCGTACCGAGGAAGGTTACCGAACCAGTCTGGCCATTGTAAAGTTTCACCAGACCGGCACGCGAATAGAAGTTCGAGATGATTGCCGAGAGGTCCATCGGGAAGGCGTCCTGACCCGGAAGCTCCTCCAGGCGGTTCGACATCTCACGCAAGGCCTGTGCCCAGCGCGACGTCGAGTCGGCCATAACCAGCACCTTCAGTCCCATCGAACGGTAGTACTCGCCGATGGTCATACCCGTATATACCGACGCCTCACGCGCGGCAACAGGCATGTTCGAGGTATTGCAGATGATGATCGTACGCTCCATGAGGGTGTGGCCCGTGCGGGGGTCGACCAGTTCGGGGAACTCGGCGAAGATCTCCACAACCTCGTTTGCACGCTCACCGCACGCAACCATGATGATCACGTCGGCATCGGCCTGCTTCGAGATGGCATGCTGCAGCACCGTCTTGCCGGCACCGAACGGGCCGGGGATAAATCCCGTACCGCCTTCGGCCAGCGGGTTGAAGGTATCGATCGACCTTACGCCCGTCTCCATGACACGGTACGGACGCGGTTTTTCGCTGTAGCAGCGTATGGCCTGCTTGACCGGCCATTTCTGCACCATTGTAATATTGTACTCGTTGCCGTCGGCATCGGTCACCACGGCAATCGTATCCGTAACCTTGTATTCGCCGGCTGCGGCCACGCTCTTGACCGTATAGTTGCCCGTCATCACGAACGGAACCATGATCTTGTGCGAGATCCACATCTCCTGCACCTGGCCCAGCCACGATGCGGCGGTAACCTTGTCGCCAGCCTTGGCCAAAGGCTCGAACGCCCACTTGCGCTCGAAATCGATGGGGTCGGTTATCGACCCGCGGTTGATGAAGAGGCCCTCCATCTTTTCGAGGTCGTTCTGCAAACCGTCGTAGTTGCGCGAGAGAAGTCCCGGTGCCAGCGTCGCCTCGAGCATGTGACCCTCGAACTCGACCTTGTCGCCGATCTTCAGTCCGCGCGTACTGTCGTACACCTGTACGTAGGCGTCGTCGCCTATAACCTTGATGACCTCGGCCATCATTTTGGTGCTGCCCGTATGGACGAAACATATCTCGTTCTGTCCCACCGCGCCGTCGGCATCGACGATCACGATGTTGGAGATGACACCCTTTACACGTCCTGTCGTTTTCATATATGATTATTGTTTATTTATCAAATCCTTGCCGTCGAGATCGGCGAGCAGGCGCTCGAACATCTCACGGCCGTGACGCTCGTCGAGCGAGCTCCAGCGAGCCACCATGTTTATCTTGACCAGATAAGCCAGAATGGCGTCGATGTCGAAATAGTTGAAAGCCGACAACGAATCGGCCTCGTTCCAGCGTACAGCGTCCACCTTGCGCTCCTTGTCCAGAATATTCTGTTCGTCGTTTACGGCCGTGATGACGGCATCGGCGAACGGATACTCGCCACGCAGTCCGAAATCCGCCGCCGAACTGCGCTGCAGTTGCTCGACGGCATCGCCTCCACCCACCGTAACCTCGTCGATGGGACGCGACTGCTGACGGGCCACCGCCGCAGCCACGATATTTCGCAGCGTACGGTCGAACTCCGACCATTCACGCAGGAAACGGCTCGACGAACGGGCGCACTCATCGTAATATGCCGCAAAGAGAGCCCGCTCGAAACGGCTGTTCACGTCGACCGTCTCGGCATCTTCACCTTCGGGGTTGGCATACGCACGCACAACCGCAGCCACGCGCTTCGGCAGAACCGAAGGACGCGCCGACTCGGCCTCGATCTCCTCACGGGTAAGATTGCCCAGATCGTTATGGGCAGACCGGCCGTTGCGGAAATTGACAAGATTCTCGCAGTCGTACCACGTGTACAGCAGACGAACGGCCGCGGCATCGCGCGACGACACGTTCTCGAGGATCTCCGACACGATCTCTTTCGCATCGAAGCCCTTGGTATCGCTGTCGAGAGCGAACTCCCTCAATCCGGCTACGAGAGTATAATAGTTGTTGCCGAACATGGGTTACGCCTTATAGAGCATTTCGGAAACCTTGTCACGCAGATACTCCTTCAGCAGGGCATCGAAGCTCTCGTCGGAGAACGATATGTAGTAACCTTCGCCCTTTGCGCCGATCTTGAAGCCGCTCTTGACCTCCTTCGAATAGCCGACCTCTATACCGGCTGCGAGCAGCTCCTTCGCGCTCTTTTCGAAAGCTGCGGAGAACTCATTGCGACGCGACTCGGGCAGCATGGCGTTCAGATTGCTTCCGGACGAATCCTTGCCGTTCCAGTTGCGGGCGAGGTCGAGCAGCATCTCCTTGACAAACGCCGCATCGAGCGTCGCGCCCTTTACGGCGGGAGAGACGGTCTTGGCAATAATCATGTCCGATATTTCTGTCTTGATCCTTGCCATGGCCTGCTTGCCGGCCAGCGAGATCTCGGTCATGGTGTTTTTCTCTATGTCCTCGGCCTTGTTCTGCGCCTCCTTGACGATAGAGGCGGACTCGGCTCTCGCTTCGTCCAGAATTCTGGCAGCCTCGGCCTTGGCCTCGGCAACCATGCGTTCACCCTCGGCACGTCCCTTTTCAAGGCCTTCGCCGTAGAGCTTTTCCGTCAATTCCTGAAGTTTGTTTCCCATAATTCGTATTATATTGTTTTTATTGATATATCGGTTTTTCACAACGCGCACAAATGTACTAAAAAATCCTCCAACCGACAAAATAAAGTCCGCAATAAAAATCATTGCGGACTTTCAGAACAACGCACAGGCTCACATGCCTGCCTGAAGGCATCAGCGATGCTGCGGACGCAACAGATCCTGTACGACTTTAACAGGCGAGAAGGTCGACACCGGAACGTCCACGAAAACCGTGTTCCAGTGCGCCATGGCGCCGTTCCACAAGCCGGGGAGTTCCTGCGCCCGGAGTTCGCGGCCGCCGCTTGACTTCGACGAAATGAAACCCGTCTCGGGGTCGACATATTTAGTCAGGTCGAACTTCGTACCGTCGGCGCGCCGCACACCGCACACCAGATCCACCGGGTTGAAATGCGTGGCGTCCTTCATCAGGTGCATGTCGTCGGGCGAGATCTGGCTCGACTCGGCGATCTGCAATGTCTGCGTACCGTCGGCATTGGCAACCCAGAACGGACCGCCGCCGGGCTCGCCCTCGTTGCGGACCATGCCGCACACGCGGATCGGGCGGTCGAGCAATGCCTCCAGGAGCGCAGCGTCATAGTTCTGCGGCAACTTGATGCAGAGCTCCTTCATCGCAAAGCGGGCGACAGCCGCAATATCGGCCTTGCCGCTGCGCAGAGCCGCCAGATGCTCAGCAACCGCACGCTGGAGATGCACGAGCACTCCGGCCAAAGCCTTCTTGCAGGCGACGGTATCGCCCTTGCGGGCATCGGTGGTGACATTGTCGATATTCTTTATGAATATTATGTCGGCATCGATGTCGTTGAGATTTTCGATAAGGGCACCGTGTCCTGCGGGGCGGAACAACAGACGGCCGTCGTCGGTACGGAACGGCGTATTGTCGGGATTCACGGCAATGGTGTCGGTCGAGGCCTTCTGCACCGAGAAGGAGATGTCGTACTTCACGCCGAAGCGTTTCTCGTAAACCGGCTGCTTCTCGGCCAGCAGCGTACGGAACCCGTCAACATGCTCTGGCGATACGGTGAAATGTATCTTTACCCTGCCGCCGGCCGACGCATACATGGCACCCTCGACCAGATGTTCCTCGACAGCCTTGCGCGCCCCTTCGGGATAGGCATGGAACGTAACGAGGCCCTTGGGTTTCGAGCCGTAGCAAAGGCCGTCCCTGATTATGGCGCTCACCTTGGTCCGGTCATCGGCCTCGGGCGAGACATATTGCATGAGTTCGGGATAGAAGGCGAACTCCGAAAGGTGGTCGAGCAGCACGTCGATACCCTTTCCGCGCTTGCCTTCGTTGACAAACTCGAACAACTCCTTGAACATGCGCGTAGCCGCGCCCGAAGCCGGAACGAATTTCACCACCTCGAGCGAATCGACAGCCGCCTCGTATTCGCGGCGCGCCTCCTCCATACCCTGCGGAGAGAGCATCATTATACCGTCGGCCGGCGAAGCCGCCGACACGACCTTGAGATAAGGAAATCCGCGGCGGAAATTCTCGATCTGGCGCTCGACACGCTCGACCGTAAGTCCATGGGCCGCGATCTCCATTCTGTCTTTTTCTGTAAACATATGGATTGATTTAGGTACAATAGCAGTTCATTGCGGACAATCGACGCACAAAGTGGTCAAATCCACCTCAAAGTAACAAAATAATTTCTAACTTTGCAACAATGATCCGAGTTTTTGAAAATGCCGATTTGAGCGGACGGAACAGTTTCCATGTCGCTCAGCGAGCCGCACGTCTCATCGAGTTCGACAAGGCATCGGAACTGCCCGAAATATTCGGGCAACATGCCCCCGAACGCTGGACGGTATTGAGCGGCGGAAACAACATACTCTTTACGCGCGACTACGACGGAACGCTGCTGACGCCGTGCGGCAACAACATCGAAATAAGTTCCGACGACGGCGAGAACGTCATTGTCGGCGTCGAGGCCGGAGTCGAGTGGGACGACCTGGTCGAATGGGCCGTCGGGCGCGGCCTGTGGGGGATCGAGAACCTCTCGCTCATTCCGGGCAAGGTGGGGGCCGCCCCCGTACAGAACATCGGAGCCTACGGTGCCGAGGCAAAGGACGCCATACGTTCGGTGACGATGTACTTCCCCGAGCAGAACAACTTCATAACGCTGGCCGCAGAACACTGCGCATTCGGCTACCGCGAGAGCGTCTTCAAGCACTCGCTCAAGGGACGCGTGATCATAACGTCGGTTGAGATGCGCCTGAACCGTACACCCAAGCCAAACCTCGGTTACGGCGATGTCGTACGCGAGGTCGAGGCCCGCGGCGGTGCGACCCTGCGCAACATACGCGACGCAATCTGCTCGATAAGGCGCTCGAAGCTGCCCGATCCGGCCGTAACGGGGAACGCCGGCAGTTTCTTCAAGAATCCGGTCGTGGAGATCGCCGTTGCCGAAAGGCTGCAGGCCGAGTACCCGGGCATGCCGATGTATCCCGTCGCCGAGAGCGGCAAGGTCAAGCTCGCATCGGGCTGGCTCATCGACAAGGCGGGGCTGAAAGGCTACCGCGAAGGCAACGTCGGGGTACACGACCGTCAGGCGCTGGTGCTGATAAACACCGGCGGGGCGACCGGAGGCGAAGTCATCGAATTCGCACACATGGTACAGCGCCGTGTCATGGAGAAATTCGGCATAGAAATAGATACGGAGGTTAACATACTATGATTCCACAGGAGAAGCTGGCGGAACAGTTCCGCAAATACGTAAGGGACAACGAGCTCTTCACTACCGACGACCGCATATTGCTGACCGTGTCGGGAGGCGTCGACTCGATGGTCATGCTCTCGCTGTTCGTACGCTGCGG
>DXGW01000123.1 GCA_019113665.1 Candidatus Alistipes excrementipullorum | reverse complement strand
TGCCGCCATAAAGATCCTTTTTTTCATGACTTGACTGTTATTTGCCGAGCAGTACGGAGTCGATTATGCGCTTGAAGTCCTCCTTGCCCATTGCGCCCTGGGCCATCTGCGGTTTGCCGTTCATCGGAATGAAGAGCAGCGAGGGAATCGAGCGTATTCCGAAGTCGGCTGCGAGTTCCTGTTCGTTCATTGTGTTGACCTTGTAGATGACGATCTGTCCGTCGTATTCGGCGGCGAGCTCCTCGAGTATCGGGGCCACCATTTTGCAGGGTCCGCACCAGGGGGCGTAGAAATCGACTATTGCGGGTTTGTCACCCTTGTATATCCACTGCGAGGGGTTATTCTCGAAGTCGGCGACTTTAGCGAGGAAGTCGGCTTTGGTCAGTTCGATGGTTTTCATGTTGTTCTGCTTTTTTTTGTTGTTGTCGCTTGCCGAGACGGTTGCCGAGGCGAATACCAGTGCAGCCGTTGCGAGCGTCATGATGATTTTTTTCGTGTATGTCATTTGCGTTGCATTGATGTTTTGTTTCATCAACGGTACAAAGGTATGATATATTTTCCAAAGAAACAAATTTCCAATGGAAAATATTTCGGGAAAGATGAAAACCTCCTTCCGGCGGCGACAAAAAAAGCCCGCCCCGTTGCCGTGGGGCGGACTTTTTGTCTGTGTGTGTTTTGCCGTGGCGGCCTGCCGTGCTTGCCGCATCATGCGTTCCGGAATCTGTTTGCCGGTCTCGCCAGCGTGCGTGCCTGCTCCGTATTGCGTGCCTGCCTGCCGGTTTTGGTTATCCGGTCCCGCCTGTTGCGTATTCCGGACCTGCCTCCCGGTTTTGGCACTCCGGGGCCGTCACTGCCCGGCTGTGGCGTCAGAGGATTGTACCGTCGGCCGTTATGCGCAGCTTCACTTCGCGGTCACCCTGTTCGAGTTCGAGTGCATAGTACTCGCCCGAGGGGTTCTGTACATACTCGATGTCGTCGATCCGGTACGATGCGTACTGCGATGCGGCCAGTGCGTCGGTTACGGCTGCGGGCAGTTCGTTGCGGCGCACGTCCCATTCGGTCGAGACCCACTCTTTGGCGCCGTTGAAGAAGACGCTCTTTTCGCGGCCGTCGTGCAGTATCTCCACTTCGAGCAGACCGTCGTCGTAGTCGTATTCGCGGATCACGGCACCGGGGTACTTTGCGGCGATGAAGTCGGCCACGGCCTGGTCCACCATCGCACCGTTGCCTTCGTAGTCGTCGTCGGCAGCCTCCGAGAGCGATCCGTCGGGCGTAATGTCGATCTTGACGTCACCTGCCGGCGATTCGAGGTCGAAGCGGTAGAATTCGCCTTCGGGAGTCTGGTAGAAGTCGATGTCGTCGATGCGGTATGCGGCGTACTCCGACGATTCGAGAGCCTGCATTACGTTCTGGGGAACGTCTGTGCTGCGCACTTCGGTTTTGGTGTAGAGCCAGTTTTCGGCCGGGTCGAAGAGCAGTTCGCGGCATACGCTGCCGTCGAGTATCTCCACTTCGGTCATGCCGTTTTCACGGTCTATGTCGATGATGCGCGCATCGGGGTAGTTTGCTGCGATGTATGCGTCGATACCCTGCGAGGGCTGTGCCGGAATAAAGTCTCCGTAGTCGTAGTCGTCGTCGGCGTCGACGGTCTTCTTCACGAGCACGCCGTCGGGCGAGTAGTAGAGGTCTACGTCGGTCTCTACGCCGTAGACAATACGGCCTTCGGCCTCGATTACGTAGATGGTCTCCACGCCTTCGCGTTCGAGTTTGTCGACGTCATCGACTCTCCACGAGGCATATTCGCTCGCATTGAATGCCGTTTTCACGGCTTCGGGGAGCTGGTCGAAGGTGATTTCGGTTTCGGTCATGTACCATGCGCCGCCGTTGTCGAACCATGCCGAGTTTGTGCCGGACGAATTTCCTGTCCTGAAGTTGGCCACGGCATATCCGTTTTTGGCATGCCACGCGATGTCGGTGGCATCTGGATACATCTCGATAAGGGCGGCCTGAGCCTGGGCGCTTGCCTGGAAACGGTCTGATCCGTTGTCGTTCTTGTCACAGCCGGTCGCCAGCATTGCCGCGCAGCCGGCCAGAATGAAGATGATCTTTTTCATGGGGGTCAACTGTTTGGTTAATGAATGTTTTCGGGTTGTATCAGTCGTCGATGTCGATGATGTTGAACCGCAGGTCGAACGTCAGTTCGAGTCCGTTTGTGAGTTTCACCTCATAGTCGCGGGTGTCGCGGTCGATCTGCACGATGGCAGCACCCTTGTAGTTCTGCTCCACATACGAGGCGATCTGTGCGGGTACGAGTTCGGCGGGTACGGAGTTGTACTTGCAGTCGACGTCTTTCCATTCGCCGTTCTTGAGGAACTCCACCTTCGAGCCGTTCGAGAACATCACCTCGTACTGCACCTCCAGGAAGTCGCGTTCCATTTTGGTGTAAGCGACCTTCTCGTTGGGGAAGTACTTCCGGGTGAACTGCTGTGCGGCTGCGGGCAGTTCGTTGAACTTGATTATGCGGTCGTTGTCGGCCTTTGCCTGGAACGAACCTGCGATGAGCATTGCGGTAGCAAGAATAATGAGCTTTTTCATGTCTTTTTCAAAAAAATCGGTTAAACAAATTGTTCCTTTCGAGTGCAAAGTTTATGCACGAATCTGAAACGAAATTGAAATTTCCGGAAAAAATCGCATATCCGTCATTTTTTTACGGCCACGTTACCGTGAACGTATGCTTTCCGTCGACGAAGCGGTAGCGTATGCCGAGGTTGTAGTATCGGCATATTGCGCTGACTATGGCCAGGCCGAGGCCTGTCGAGCCCTCCTTTTTGGCTCCCTGGTGGAACCGGTCGAATATGTGTTCGGCATCGAGCGGGGCCGCACCGTCATTTGCCACGGTCAGCGTGCGCCTGCCGACGGTTACCTCTATGTTTCCGTTTTCGGGCGAGTGGACGTATGCGTTCTTGAGCAGGTTCGTCACCAGTGTCAGGGCGAGCGATTCGTTCATACATACGGTGAGCGGTGCGTCTATCGCGACGCGGCATGTCAGTCCGTGCGCCTGTGCGTATATCTCGTCATAGGTCTCGACCTCGGAGCCGACGGTGGCGGCTATGTCCACCTGCGAACTCTCGGGGAACTGTCCGTTATCGATGCGCGTGAGCAGCAGCAGCGTGCGGTTCAGCTTCACGATATGGCGCAGGGTTTTCTGCATCTTGAGCAGTTCGTCGGTCTGCGTACGGTCGGGGTTCGTGTTGTCGAGCAGCCATTCGAGCCTGTTGCCGATTACGGCCAGCGGGGTCTGCAGTTCGTGCGAGGCGTTTCCGATGAACTGTTTCTGCTGTTCGAACAGTTTTTCGGTACGTTCGGCGGCGCGTTGTGCGGCGCTGTTGAGGCGGCGGAACTCGTCGATGTCGGTATTGTCCGGTACGGGGGCGTTGTGTCTGCCGGGCGAGAATCCGTCGAGCCATGCGAGCAGCGCATAGAGCGGGCGCATGCTGCGGTAGAATACGAGTATGGTCACGGCGATGATGGTCACCATCAGCAGCAGGTAGAGCGTCACCATGCTGTAGAGTATCGACTTTATGAGGTCCTCACGCTCGAACGTAGGCATGGCCACCTTCAGCTCGTAGAATATGCCGTCATTGTCGCTGAATACGGTGGTCATAATTCGGGCCGGTTCGGTTTCGTGCTTTTCGGGAATGAATATCTCGGCGTCGTAATACTCTATGCTGGCGTGTCCGGCGGCATACTCCTCGTCTACGGGCACGATTGTATAGCTGTTGTTCGACCCGTCGTTGAGCGGAGGCAGCGCGCGGCCCGAGAGCATTCGCGAGATGATGAGCTCGGAGTAGTTTTCGAGTGCGTCGTCCGATTCGTCGTTGATCTCGTCGACCAGCATGAAATAGAAGACTGCGGCCCATATTGCCATTATGGGCAACAGGGCCAGCGAGAGTCGCAGTGCTATTCTGTATATGAGTTTCATTTGTCGGGGTCGTTTTTATCTGCGGCGGCGAGTTTGTAGCCGAAGCCGTAGACGGCCTTTATTTCGATGTCGGAGCCGGCCTCTTCGAGCTTGCGGCGCAGGTTCTTGATCTGTGCGTAGACGAACTGGTAGTTGTCGGCCTCGTCGGCGTGGTCGCCCCAGACGGCTTCGGCGAGGGCAGCCTTGTCGACGATATGGTTCGGGCGCGTCATGAAATAGGAGAGTATGTCGAACTCCTTTTTCAGCAGGGGCAGGTCGCGGCCGGCGACGCTTACGCGGCGGCTTTCGGGGTCGAGGGCGACGTTGCCCATCGTTATGTCGCGTCCGTATCCGTCGCGTCCGCGGCGCATGACGCTCTTGATGCGGGCCAGGAGTTCGGCCATGTGGAAAGGTTTGGGCAGATAGTCGTCGGCGCCGATGTCGAGACCCTCGACCTTGTCCTCGATGGAGTTCCGGGCCGAGATTATTATCACGTTTTCGCGTTTTCGCAACTGCTTGACATGTTCGAGCAGCCGCAGTCCGTTTCCGTCGGGCAGCATTATGTCGAGCAGTATGCAGTCATAGTCGTATCCGGCGATTTTGGCGTCGGCTTCGGCGAACGTGGAGGCGGTCTCCACGACGTAGTGCTCCTGGGTCAGGGCCCTGGACATTATTTCGCGCAGCGATGGTTCGTCTTCGACAATCAGGATTTTCATGGTGCCAAGGTACGGGCCGATTTTGAAATGAAACTGAAACGGTCCGCCGATACAAAGTTAATTATTTTCCCGACGAGTGTGCAGGCGGCATGTCGGTATCGGGCTGTTTTAGCGTCTTGCTTATGTAAACCGAAACATTTTGACCTTATGAAGAGACTTCTGCTGACAATTGTGGCGGCTGCAGCCGCCGTGCTTCCCCTTCCGGCGCTCAACCGCATACCCGCATGGCTTGAAGATGCCGTAATCTACCATATCTACCCCTCGTCGTACATGGACAGCGACGGCGACGGCATCGGTGACCTGCGCGGCATAGAGTCGCGTCTGGACTACATACGTTCGCTCGGGGTTACGGCCATATGGATCAGTCCGATATTCGAGTCGGAGTTTGTCGACGGCGGCTATGATGTCACCGATTTTTACCGTGTCGATCCGCGGTTCGGCACCAATGCCGACCTTGTGAGCCTTGTCCGGACGGCTCATTCGAAGGGCATCAGGGTTCTTCTCGACCTGGTTGCCGGCCACACTTCCGACCGCAATGCCTGGTTCCTGCAGTCGCGCAACGGCGAGCCGTACCAGCGCTACACCGACTATTATATCTGGACCGACTCGCGCGACAAGGTTCCCAACGGCAATTTCATCAAGTCCGATGCTCCGCGTGACGGCAACTACATGAAGAACTATTTCGATGCCCAACCTGCGCTGAACTACGGTTATGCCAATCCCGATCCGGCCGAGCCGTGGCAGCAGCACATGGACGCTCCGGGGCCGATGGCCGTTCGCAACGAGTTGAAGGACATCATGTCGTTCTGGGTAGAGAAGGGAGTCGACGGCTACCGTGTCGACATGGCCATGAGCATCGTCAAGAACGATCCCGACAAGTCGGGGACCATGCGTTTCTGGCGAGATGTCATAGGGTGGTTCGAGAGCCGCTATCCGGAGTGTGTTCTCATGTCGGAGTGGGGTGATCCCGAGAAGGCGATACCGGCCGGATTCCATGTCGACCTGATGATCGACAAACACACCCAGATGTACCGTCCGCTGATGGTCAATGCGGCCCATCGCGGCGGGCCGAAGGTCTGCTATTTCGAGGCCGGGGGGAGCGGCGGGGCCGAGCTCCGCGAGTTTGCGGCCAACTATTCGCGTGTATTGGCTGCGACACGCGGCCATGGTTTCTCGACGATGCCGACGGCCAGCCACGACAACTGGCGCGTGAACACCAACGGCCGCAATACGCCCGAACAGATCAAGGCGGCGCTGACGATGTTCCTTCTCATGCCGTGGCCGCCGATCATCTACTATGGTGACGAGATAGGCATGCGTACTGTCATGGAGACACCTCCGAAGGAGGGGAGCCTGAGCCGTTCGGGCCGCAACCGCAGCCCCATGCGTACGCCGATGCAGTGGGACTCGACCCCCAATGCCGGGTTCTCGACGGCCCCGAAGGATAGCCTTTACCTGCCGATCGACCCGTCGGAGGAGCGTCCGACCGTTGCGGCGCAGGAGTCCGACCCCGAATCGATACTCAATTACGTACGCGAAGTGCTGGCCTTGCGCCGGGAGAATCCGGCTCTGGGCACGCGCGGCGAATGGCGTGTGTTGAGCGATCTGGAGACGGCCTACCCGCTGGTTTACGAACGCCGCCTGGGCGAGGAGCGCTTCATCGTGGCGATAAATCCGAGCGCACGCCGGGCCGTCACTCCGGTTTCGGGCATCGACGGACGCCCGGTCGTGATCTTCGGCGATTCGGACGATTTTTCGTATCTGCGGTACCGCAGCGGCGACCGCATAGCCGTCAAACCGTTCGGGGCGGTCGTGTGCAGGATAGAGCCTGCGGCGAAGTAGCGGCCGTACATGTACGGTGCGATGGCCCTTGTTCATGCGCGCCGTTCATGCGTGTCCGGTCGTAACCGTGAGGCCGAAGGCCCGTGTGCGGTACCTCCGGCATGGCAACTGAGGTTCGCGCACGCTCCGTGCAACAGGGTTTTCATATGGCGGCAACGGCAAGGCCGCGTCCCCTTCAATGTCGGGGGACGCGGCTTTTACGTTTGCCGGGGAGCCTGTTGCCCGAATGCGGCAACAGGAGCATGGCTTTTCTTTTTCGGCTGTTTTCTATTTTGTTTCGTGTACTGAATATGCGGCTTAAAGGCTAAAAAATAGAATAAGTTTTGTAAAAAAGAAAAAAACAGGTTATTTTTGTAATGGTTTATGAACATCTGGTGTTCCGGCAGTTGCTTTTCCGGTATGAATCCGTGAACGGCTCTGCGGCCGATGTCGGATCATGGCATGCAGCCGTTATCTCTGATGCGCATGATCGTCATTCGGCGGGATTTCCGGCCGGACGGCAGGTGTCACCGATAGGGAAGGATCTTTTAATTATATAAACAACCTGTATTTATAAACAACCTGTCTTTTTGCGGGCCGTCCGTTTCACAACGGACGGCCCTTTTTGTCGTGCTGCCGGCCGTACCGATGCAGTCCGTCTCTGCCAGTCGCATATAAGCATGACGCCTGCCGCAACCGGCAGGCGTCATACGTATTCCGCAACCCTTGTTACGGGGCTTTCACGATCAGTCGTGCAGGCCTTTCGAACGCAGGTACTCGAGCAGCAGCTGCGGGCGGTCCGTCTGAATGATGGTTGCACCGCGGCGTATCATCTCGCCGTAGACGGCGTCGGGGTTGTTCTCGGCGAAAGCCTTGTCATCGTCGAGTCCGCCGCAGAGCGAAGGCCACAGCGTATTGACCCAGAGTTTCGATCCGCTCTCGACCACATGTTTCATGCACTCCTCGACTTCGGGGGTGTATTTGTCCCAGCAGACTTCGTATGCGAGCGGGACGATTCCCTTCTGGCGGTACTCCTCGAAGAGGGCCTTTCCCTGGGGCTTCAGTATGTCGATTATCGGCATGTACATCATGTTGTTCGGATATTCGGCGAACTTGGCTGCTACTACATCGGCCGCACGCTTGCCCTTGATCAGCACCTGGTCCGTCACGCCGAGTTCCTCGGTAATCGCAATCACGAGGTCATAGTATTCGTATCCCTGGTCGACGTTCACCACGATGCGGTCCTTGCACACTTCGAGGGCTTCGCGCAGGGTGGGCATCTTCATGTTTTCGACCTTCACGCCGTGGGCGCGTTTGAGGTCGCATTTGCGGATCGAGTCGTATGTTATGTCGCATACGCGGCCTTTGCCGGTTGTCGTGCGGTTGATGGTCTTGTCGTGGCAGAGCACCAGCACGCTGTCGGACGTAAGCTTGAGGTCGAGCTCCATGACGTCGACGCCCATGGCGATGACCGACTCGATTGCGGGTATCGAGTTTTCGGGCCAGTTTCTCCAGTCGCCGCGGTGCGATACGACAACCACGTTTTTCGATTCGGGGTTGTGGAGTTCGGCCACGATCTGTTCGGCACAGTTCTGTTCGGGTTTTTGCGGCTGGCCGCACGCGATGAGCGAGATGGCGGCGGCGCCCAACAGCGAAATCTTGATTGACAGGTTGTTCATTTTGATACGGTTTTTATTGTCGGTGTGAAGTTAGTCAAAAATTGGCAGAAATCAGCGTTTAGGCCGTGATATTATGTCAAAGGCGGCCTATAAGCCGCCTTTGACGCAGTGTGGAATCAATATCCCGACATGTCGGTCACCTCGAAGGGCCTGGCCATGGCGTAGCGTGCGGCCTGCAGCGCTATGAGACGGTTGGTGTCGGTCACGGGCGTGGTGTACGAGCCGGTGGCCGTGCTCGAAACGTCGTAGCGGAACGGGTTGTCGTCGAGGGTCAGCCCGTCGAATGCGGGCGAGATGAGCATTTCGAATACGGCGCAGGCGGCGGCATAGCGCGAGATGCCGTAGTCCATGTGGTAACCGTCACGCGTGAGGTTCATCTCGTTGTCGAGCGACGATGTACGGAGGTTCTGCAGCACGGTTCCTGTCGGGATCACCTCGTCGATTTCGGTTTCGGCGAGTACCTTCTTGGCCTGTGCCACTATCACGTCGAACATCTCGTCCTGCGTCGAGAAGGTCATGTAGGGACGCGAACCGGTGCCGATCTTGTTCATGTCGAAGTATGCCTGCGACATGATGTACTTGAATTCGGGGAGGTTGTCGCCCTGGTCGGCCTTGATGCAGTCGATCAGGCCTGTGATTGCGGCCTTCTCCTCGGCCGTCCAGCTCCATGCGCGGTAGTTTCCGGTGTGTTCCTGTATGGTGACTATGTCCCACTTGTCCGAGGCGGCTGCCTGCTTGAGCGTCATTCCGCGGAACGAGGTCCAGACGTCGGTGCCGGTATTGAGCATGTAGCAGGTATAGTCGTTGGTCGTGTCGTAGCCTTCATAGTATTCGGGCACGGTGCGGCCGCCGTAGTACATGTGCATGATCTTGACGGTCTCGATCCCGGCTGCGGCAATCATCTTGGGCAGGTGCTCGACGGCGTCCTTCGTGAACGAGTTTCCGATGCAGAGAATGCGGAGCGTGGGCTCGGGTCCTGTCGGGGTTTCGCCCTCGTCGGTGCCTATCTGGTAGATGATGTTCGACAACTGGGCCTTGTTCGTACCCTGCGGGCCGAGGTAGAGCTCCTTCATCTCGTCGGTATAGGAGTCGAAGATGTAGCTTCCGCCGTTGTAGACGCCCACCTGGCCTCCGGCCGTGCAGTTCACCCATGTGCTGGCCACGCTGTTGTAACCGAAGAATATGCCGCGGTAGCTGGCGTCGGAGATGATCTTTCCGAAGTTCGCACAGCCGCTGAAGGTGTTCGTTGCGTTGTTCGGGAGGCTTACTATTCCGCCGACGCGTGCGCCGTTCGTGGAGACGAGGTCGCCGTAGTTCACGCAGTCGATCATCGAGCTTCCCGTACCGAGGATTACCGTTATGGCACCCAGACGGCCCGTATCGCCTATGGAGTTTGTCTGGTTGCCGTAGTTGGTGCAGGAGTTGAAAGCCGTGTAGCTGTTTGCGGCGCCGATGATGCCGGCCGTGCGGGCCGTGTTCGAGACGATGTCGCCGTAGTTTGCGCAGTACTCGACATGGTTTATCTTCTTGTTGGTCGAGTTTGCCGAGGTGAGGGCGCATACGCCGCCGATATGGGGGGCCGAAGTGAGTCCGTTGGCCGTATTGCCGTGTGCGTCGGCCGATATTGCGCCGTAGTTCTTCAGCTGGTCGAGGTATGTTTCGGCCGCGTCGCTGAAGCAGCAGCCGACCAGGCCGCCGATGAATACGCGCGACGACGAAGCGGTCGTGCTGTCATAGCTGACGGCCGCATACGACGTGCAGTCCGAGATTTTTGAGTCGACGGCCACGCCTGCCAACGTTCCGGCCCATACCGAAGTGGGGGTCGTTACGGTCAGCGAGCTGTTTCCGGCCGGGGTTTCGTCGCCGATCTGCAGGTTGCGTATCTCGGCGTCCTTGACCACGCCGAAGAGGCCGTACACATGCTCGGCGTCCGTGCTTTCGGTTGCAAGTTTCAGGTTGCGGATCACGTGTCCGCCGCCGTCGAATACCCCCGAGAAGGGGTATCCGCCGGTTACCTCTATCGAGTTTACTTTCGAGGCGGGCGATATGGCGGCGTTGCCTATGGGCACCCAGTTCTCCACGCCCGACATGTCTATGTCCTGCGTAAGGAGTATCTGCATGCCTGCGGGTATTGCACCGGCATTGACGTCGGTTGCGAACTGCATGAGCTCCTCCTTCGACGAGATGGTGATCCGCGAGTCGGTGGCCATGGTGAAGAATACGGGCTTTATGATGACGTTGTTGTTGAGGTCGTAGGCCATCACGATGATGTGTGCGCCCGATTCGGCCGAGAACGAAGAGTCGAACGTCACGTCGATGCGCTGCTCCTCCGTATTGAGTTCGGCCTTGGCGCCGCCGCACTCCTTGGCGATGGCGACGAGGGCCTTGTCCTTGGCCTCGCCCGTAACCTCATAGGCTATCCGGTATCCGGTTTCGGGGTCGACGATGGTCACCGTTGCGGTTGTCTGCAGCTTGAGGTTCAGCGTGTCGAACACCCTGAACGATATGACCTCGCCGTTGCCGAGCGTCAGCGTGAAGACGCCGTTCTCGAACGAGCCCTGCTTGAATATCGACGACTCCTCGTCGTTGGCCATGATCGGGTTTCCGTCGGCGTCGTTGATGCGTTCGCCGTTGACGGTCCAGTAACCCTGCTCGTCTACCGCGAGGGTCGGGGTGTTGCCCCTGACGGGGATACGCTCGCCGCCCTCACCCTTGGTGAGCCACGAGGTCTGTCCGTCGACGGTCTGTGTCCAGTAGTATATGTCCTCCTCCTCGTCGAGAGCCACGCCGAGTACGGGGACATCGAGCAGGTCGTCCATCGTTGCCAGAACGACGGTGTACTCCTGGTCGGAGTCGTCCTTGTATGTTATGACGAACTTGCCGTCCGAGTCCTGCGACACGGAGGTGATGACGTTACCGTTCGTCAGGTGGCTCAGGGCCTCGATCTGGGAGTTGAGGGTTTCGGCTTTTTCCTGCAACTTCTCGATACGGTCCTTGTATCCGTCGATCCGGTCGCGAAGTTCCGAGTCGTCGAATGTGCTGCAGCTGCACGCGGTGGCTGCTGCGAACAGTACTATGTATTTCAGTAGCTTTTTCATTTTCATTGTAGGTTTGGCGTCGGGTTAGTTTACCGTGTTGATCGAAGGATCGAAGTATTCGGCGTTCTTGTACGAGAAAGCGTTGTCGACCGTTGCGTCGGGAGCGCTGTCGGGGTTGTCCTTGTACTGCGTGAAGTCGCCGACCTTTCCGCCCATGGTGCAGCTCGAGACGTTGGTCCAGGTGTCGGTCGACTTGCCCGAGTATCCGCAGGCCCAGCCGGGGCCGTGGTCCGTCGACTTGTCCGAAAGGATTACGCCCTTGTTGACGCAGCCGATGATCTGGACATTGGAGTGACCGATGAAGCCGCCCGTACGGCAGCCTAAGTGCGAGAATACGTTGCCGTAGTTCGTGCACGACTCGACCGTAGCGGTGAGTACCGTACGCAGGTCGTCGGTACCTCCCACCAGACCGCCCATACGCTTGTTGTTGTAGTTGAGGCCCGGTTGTCCGGCGAGGTTGTCCTCGATGAGGCCGTAGTTGTCGCAGTTCTTGAGGTTGCCGTTCATCATCGTGCCGGCGATACCTCCGGTACGTCCTGTCGGGCAGCTTACGTGTCCGTAGTTGACGCAGTAGACGATCTGGTTGCCGGCGTCCTTGGCCATGAATGCGCAGATACCACCGGTCTGCATGCCCGAGCCGCCGTTCTGGGTATTGGAGATTATGCCCGTGCGGACGAAACCGTTGTTCACGCAACCCTTCCTCGACGATGATCCGCCGAGAGTCGAGTTCTTCATTGCGGCGGCTATACCTGCGGCGAAGCATATCTCGCCGTCGGAGTTGTCGCCTGCGAAGTCGATGTTGTAGTAGTTGGTGACGTTCTCGACAGTTGAGTTGAGGGCGTATACCACCAGCGAGGCGACACCCGTACCCTTTACGGCCGTACCCGTGAATGTCCATGTTATCTCCGTATCGGGGTCACCGAGGACGAGATCCTTGACCGTAGCGCCGTCGATCGAGCCGAAGAGTGCGTATCCGTACTGGCCGGTGCTCATGTCGGCGTTGTAGGTGAAGTTCTTGATGGCGAAACCCTGTCCGTTGAACTTGCCCTTGAACGGGTTTACGACCTTGTAGACGTCGGTGGTGTTGGTTTCGCTGCCGTCGACGCCGCCGATCGGGGTCCATTCCGTCACGGCCGACATGTCGATGTCGTTGAGCAGCACTATCTCGCCGGCTTCGTTCTCCCAGCGTGTGGTGCTTGCACCGGCGTTCACGGCCTGGGCGAATGCCATCAGGTCGGCTGCCGAGGCGATACCGCCGCCGGTCCCTTCGGGGGCTTTGGGCGACTGCTTGACGGTTATGGCTGCCGATATGTCGTAGAGTTCGTTTGCGAACCGTATCTCGCCGCTGCGAATGGCGCCCGAGGCGTCCTCGTATGCGTCGGCCGTGAACTTGTATGTCTGTGTGGTGAGGGCGCGTGTCTGGTCCATGAAGAGCCACGACTGGGCCTCCTCCTCGATCGATACCGTGTAGTCGATGCTTGCCGATACCGAAACCTCGAACTGCGTGAGGTCGCCTTCGATGACGATGTCACCCGTCGACCCGTTGCAGACGGGATCCTGTATCTCGGCCGAGCCGTAGGTGAAGAAGAGCGGCTTGAGGACGGTGCTGCCCTGCGAGTGTGCCATGACCAGAATGTTGCCTTCGGCGGCCGAGCCGTCCATCGAGACGGTTATGGTCGAGATCGAGGTGTCGATCGAAGCCGAGACGTTGTAGGCCGTGAATATGTCGACCAGGGCGCCTTCGGCCAGCGAACCCTCGACCGTGTACCTGATCTTGAGTTTGGTCGAGGCGTCGGGCACGGCTGTGTATGTCGGGGTGTCGAACGATATCTTCAGCGCCTCGAACATCTGCATGCGGAATTCCGAGCCGTCGGCGAGCGTGAATACGGCCTCGCCGGTCTCCTCGTCGGTCGTTACCGAGCGGAAGAGTATGTTCGAGGCGTCGTTCGCCAGAATGCCGTTGCCGTTCTTGTCGGTGAGTCTGGTTCCGTTCACGGTCCAGAAGCCCTCGTCGTCGATGCCTACCTCGGGCATCTCGCCGCCGACCCTGTAGCGTTCGGTTTTGGAGTCGTCGGTGTAGATCCACTCCCAGGTCTCGCCGTTGTCGGTGGTCTGACGCCAGTACCATTCGCCTTCGTCTTCGGCGATGCCGATAATGGGCATGGTCACCACGTCGTCCTGCGTAGCTACGGTCACGGTGCTTGTCGTGCCGTCGTCGTTCATGTAGGTAATGACGTGGTTTCCGTCGGCGTCGGTGGATATGAGTGTTATGAACTTGCTTTTGAGCAGGTCGTTGACGGCGTTCATCTGCGAAGCGAGGTCTTCGGCCTTCTGTTCGAGTTCGTCGAGTATTCCCCCGACGTCATCGAGGTCCTGTTTTATGCGGGTGTCGTCGTATTTCGCGCAGGAGCCGGCGAAAAGGAGGACCGCAAACAATATGCTTATGTATTTTTTCATACTGACAAATAATTTTTACAATCGACAACTTATTCGAGAATGCGTACATGCATGTAGTTCATGCAGCTGCGTTCGTCTCCCTTCGAGTCGCACGATTTGCAGACCACGCCGCCGGGCTTGGTCCACATCGAGGTCGAGCCGCCGCCGTCGAAACGTATGGCGTTGTACATTCCGAGTTTCGACATCACGCGGTAGAGCTGGTAGTAGTTCATGCCCGTGCCGCTCGACGATGTTCCGCTCACGCATACGATCTTGACCGTCGTTCCGGCCTGGTCGGCACCGAGCACGGTGGCGGGTTTCTCCTCGTTGTTCGAGATATTGCCCCATGCCCCGTTGTTGAGGAAGCGGTACATGCTGCCGTTGTACATGATTATCGGTTTGGTCTGCGATCCGATAGTCACGTCGCCCTTTATCGATATGGGGTCGCCGGCCTTGAGCGAGGCGAGCTTCTCGGCCGATTCGCCCGTAAGCTGGAGCACCCATTCGTTGCGGTTCTCGACGAACGGCACCTCGATCTGCGCGCCGTTGCGGCCGTCGACCACGGCGGTGACCTCACCGTCGATGTATCCGCAGTTGACCTTGAGTTCCGAGTTGCTGCGGCCCACGATGAACAGTGCGTTCGGGTTTACCGTATTGTAGATTCCGGGGTGCGGTTCATGCTTGAAGCGCGAGGTGTAGAGGTTTGCCGTCTGGCAGTATTCGTATCCGAGGGGCACCTTGTTGCTGAGGGCGACGATCGTGTCGTTGACCGAATAGTACTCCACTTCGGTGTCGCCGCTCTTGACCATGCCGGTGAAGTCACGGTTCGAGAAGCTAACCGAGCGGTCCTCGAAGAAGGTGAAACCGGGTGCGTGTGCAGGGTATGCCTCGCGTACGTAGGGGTTGTTGATGTAGACGGGTTCGTCGTATTCGACGTGGAATGCGCGCGGGAACCCGAGGTTGCTCTCGAAGAATCCGGTGTTGACGCCGGCCACGATGTTGCGGCCTTCGGAAGTGCGGCGCAGGCAGGTCTCCGAGAGGGTTTCGCGCAGGTTCTTGCCGTTGTTCGAGTTGCCGTTGCGGTTGGGGTTGAGGCAGATCTCGTCGGCCATGACCGTTTCGAGCACCACCTTGGGGTTCGTGAGGTCTACGGTGACCACATAGACGTCCGAGTCATGGTTCGTGAGGTCGTAGCGCGTGTATGTCACGCCGTCGGCAAGCTGTGCCTCGTCGGCGACGGTCCATTCGTAGTATTCGTCGTCCTGGTCGTCGAGACCGTTGGCTGCGGGGTCGAAGGCTCCGTGGCGTACGGCCGTGGCGTATGTGGCGGCGGGAGCCGATTCGGGGTTGTCCTTGCTGTCGGTCCAGTTGCCCACGCGGCCGCCGATGATGCAGCCGGTGATGCTTGTCGCCGACTTGTTGTAGCCGCAGGCCCAGCCCGAGCCGTGCTTGTTGGTGCCGTCGACCGTATGGTCGGAGAGGATTATGCCCTTGTTTTCGCAGGCGGTGATCGTCGCCTCGTTGTGGCCGACGAAACCTCCGGTGCGGCAGCCGAGCTGCGAGAAGACGTTGCCTGCATTGACGCACGACTCGAGGGTTGCCGATGCTGCGGCACCTCCGGCCAGACCGCCCATTCGCTTGTAGTTGTGATTTGCGCCGAAGAGGCCTTCGACGTCGTCCTGGACGGTGCCGTTGTTCGTGCAGCGGGTCATCGTGCCGCCGTTCATCACGCCGGCGATACCGCCGCCGCGGCCCGACGGTGCGCTGATGCCGCCGTTGTTTGTGCAGTCGGTCAGTGCGGCCGTTCCCGAAACGAAGGCGCAGATGCCTCCCTGGTGGAATCCGCTGTTGGTGCCGTTGCCGGTGTTATCGATGCGTCCGCAGGTGAGCGTGCCGTTGTTGGTGCAGCCGGTGATTGCGGCGTTGTTGGCCACCGCGGCGATACCTGCCGCGCGTACCGAAACGTTGGACGCGTCGCTGCCCTCGAATACTATCGAGGCCTTGTTCACGCACCCGGTGATCTTGCCTTCGGCGTAACCGGCGAATGCGGCAGCCGCAGCGCCCTGCGGGGCTTCACCCGTCAGCGTGATGGTGCCCTCGATGGTGAGGTCCTTGATTTCGGCCTCGCTGCCGAGGAACGAGAAGAGTCCGTGCGAGATGTTGCCGTCGGCGAGGTTGAAGTTCCAGTCGACGTTCTTGAGGGCGAAACCGCCACCGTTGAAGACCTTGTCGAACCGGTTCTCGCCGGCGGTGTAGGTTACGGCCTTGTTGGCAGTCGTGGTGCTGGGCGTAACGACGCCTCCGATCACATATTCGTTCCAGTCGACGCCCGACATGTCGATGTCGTTCATCAGGCGCACTTCGCCGTCGATGATGTATTTTGTCAGGCTCTTGCCGTTGTTTACGGCCGATGCGAAGGCTTTGAGGTCTTCGGCCGAGCAGATGCCCGTGGGTTCGCCCTCGAGCGTGGTGAAGAGCAGCGGCTTGATGATTACGTTGTCCTCGCCGTCATAGAACATCACGGTGAGCGATCCCTCTTCGAATCCTTCGGGGAAGGTTACGGTTATCGTTTTGGCGGCGGTGTCGAGTGCGGGTTCGTTGATGCCCTCATACTTCTCGATGGAGAGGACCGAGGTCTCGGTCTCGCCCACGAGCGTGTAGTGTATTACCAGCGGCGATGTGGGGTCGGTGACGACGGTCTTCGCCTCGATGTCGAAGTTGACGTTGAACTTGTCGTTGACCTGTGCCGTGACCGTCACTCCGTTGCCGAGGGTGAAGGTAACGTATCCGCCGTCGACGGTTATGTCGGTTATCACCGAGGCGGCCTTGCCTTCCGACTTGACGGGGTTGCCCTGCGCGTCGGTTATGCGCTCGCCGAAGACGGTCCAGTATCCCTGCTCGTCGACGCCGATCTGCGGCGTACGTCCCGTGACTGGGATCTTCTCGCCGTCGGTGTCGAGCAGCCACGAGGTTGTGCCCTTGACTGTGGTCGTCCAGTACCATACGCCGTCCTCCTGCTGCATTCCGATGATCGGCTCGCTGTCGACATCGTCCTGTGTGGCGACGTTTATTGTGTGTTCGACGTTGTCGCCGTCCTTGTAGGTTATCGTGTAGTTGCCTTCGTCGTCCTGCGTGATGGAGGTTATGGCTCCGCTCTCGCCGGCGATGGCACTCAGGGCGTCGAGTTGCTCCTGCATGGAGGTTATCTGTGTGCGCAACTCGTTGAGGTCCTTGTACATTTGGTCTATGTCCTTCCACAGAGCCGAGTCGTCGTACTCGTTTTTGCAGCCGACTCCGCAAAGCAGCGGGCATAATGCCAGTAATGTTAATATGAATCTTTTCATGGTTGAGTTTTTAGATTGGTCATATGGTTTCTATCGGTCGAAAAGGTCGTTGAGCAAATCCGCAAGCCTGTATCCGGCCTTGAGTATCTGGCTTTCGACCAGCGGCAGCGCCTCGTTCAGGAAGTCCTGTCCCAGCCGTTGGTCGGGCCGGGCGATGTCGAACTGCACCAGGCAGCATACGGCCGCATCGTGCAGCCAGTCGCGGGGCGTACCGGCGGTGATGGCGTCGATCTCTCTGTCGGGGAGACGGTCGAGCTCGTCGGCCCATTCGCTCACGGACCATATGCGTGTGGTGGTTATGATCTCGTTGTCCCAGACGTGGTGTATGTAGTACTTGTGCGGTTTGTGGTACTTGTCCTCGAACAGGACGTCGTACTTCATGTTGCGGCCCGCGTACTTGATGTGGGCGGGGCAGTGCATGTCGCCGACGAAGTGTATGAGGAACTTCAGGTTCACGGCAACGGTCGAGTCGGGCAGCTCCCTGTAGTTGCGGAGGGTCTCCGCCGACTGTTCGATGGCGAAAATGGCGTTGCCCTTCTTCCGGTCGAGCAGGTTGTCGGTATAGCGGCAGCTGCTGTCGACTGGTACCACGTGCCAGTTTGTGGTGAACTTGTATTCGGGGGTGTGCCTGTACTCGTCGGCCCACTTCGCATAGTAGACTATTGAGTGTCCGCCGAGGTATCGTTCGATACGTTTTTTCGCGCGTTTCGTCAGGTTGCGCTCGGCTATCTTGGCTATCGTCTCATGGCCTTCGCGCCCCCATGCCGATGCCTCTGGCGCAGGCATCAGCACGAGGAGTGCAAAGAGCATCATCACTAACCTTTTCATGCTTCTGAGATCGTGTTTATCAATAACCCGGGTTCTGCGTAAGGGCGCCGCCGGTGGCTATGCGCTGATCCTGCGGTATGGGCCACAGATAGTCGCGCTCCTCGTTCCACTGGTATGTCTCGGCGTTGTACATGAGGACGTATCCGTGGTCGCCTTCCGAGAGTTTCAGGCCGCCTTCGTCGACGCTGTATGCCTCGAGTCTGGTCGATGGTTTCTCGCCGGTGTAGAGCAGAATGTCGGCCTGGCCGTCGCCGTTCATGTCGAATTCTCCGAGCGAAGGGAAGTAGAGTCCTTCGAATCCGTGGTCGGCGTATGCGTTGGGCGTCAGGAACTTGCCCTCCTTCCAGCGGAGCATGTCCCACTGGCGGAAGCCTTCGGCCACCAGCTCGACGGTACGTTCGCGGCGTATCTCGAGTATGGCTCCGGTCATGGCGCTCTGCGTGACGTTGGGGTAGTAGCTGCTCAGCAGTGCGTCGGGGGCGGCGTTTGCATCTTCCAGCGACATGTGCTTCATTCCGACGCGGTCACGTATGGCATTCACCGTGATCTCGATGTCGGCCTGCGTGAGGGTTCCGAGTTCGGCCTTGGCCTCGGCGTAGTTCAGCAGCACTTCGGGGTAACGGAAGAGCGGCCAGTCGGTTGTCGAGGTTGTTGCCGTGTTGTGCGAGTCGTCGCTGATGAACTTTATGATGCTGTAGCTGCCGAGGTTGTTCTTCATGGTCTCGACGGTCTCGTCCTCCTGTCCCACCTGCTTGTAGCCGGGGGCCAGCAGGGTCTGGACCATGCGCGGGTCGCGGTCCTTGAACGACTCGGCGTACGACATGGTCTGGTAACCGTCCTTGTCCTGCACCTTCGATCCGTCGGCCATGAGGTAGTGGTTGGCAAAGCGGTTCGTGGCGCTTACACGGTAGTTTCCGAGCAGGGCGAATTGTAGTGTGTGGCGGATGAGCAGGTCGGTATTGAACCGTATGCCGAGGATCACCTCTTCGGGAGCG
>DXGW01000122.1 GCA_019113665.1 Candidatus Alistipes excrementipullorum | reverse complement strand
CCTTACCAAGGAAGTGCTCTACCACTGAGCTACAACAGCAATTCCCTAAAAGCGTTTGCAAAAATAGGTAACAAAAATGAATTGACCAAAAATTTTACATGTTTTTATAAATTATTTTGTACCTTTACTTTCAAATTACAACTCACAACAATGAAAAGAATACTGATTGTAGGTGCAGGCGGGCAGATCGGTTCCGAATTGACAACCTATCTGCGCGGAATTTACGGTAATGCGAATGTGGTGGCTACAGATGTCCGCGAATGCAAGGCTCTCGGTGCCGACGGACCGTTCGAAGTTCTCGACGCTTTGAACGCCACGGCCATGGCTTCAGTCGTGGCCAGACATCATGTCGACACGATATTCAACCTTGTGGCGTTGCTGTCGGCTGTCGGCGAGCGCAACCCGCAGATGGCATGGAATATCAACATCGGAGCCTTGATGAACTCCCTCGAAGTGGCCCGCCAACATCACTGTGCGGTCTTCACCCCGAGTTCGATCGGTGCGTTCGGTCCCAACTCCCCGAAGGTCAAAACCCCGCAGGACACGATCATGCAGCCGACGACAATCTACGGTATCTGCAAGGTTACGGGCGAGATGCTCGGAAACTACTATGCACACAAATACGGTATGGATACACGTTCGATACGTTTTCCGGGCATCATATCCAACCTTACACACCCGGGTGGCGGAACGACCGACTATGCCGTAGAGATCTACTACGAGGCAATCAAGACGCACCGTTATACATGCGCCGTTCCCAAGGGCGTATACATGGACATGATCTACATGCCGGACGTACTGCGCGCCTGCGTCGAGCTGATGGAAGCCGATCCGACAAAGCTCGTACACCGCAACAGTTTCAACATCGCCTCGATGAGCTTCACGCCGGAGATCATTGCGGCCGAGATCAAGCGCCATATCCCCGACTTCGTCATGGATTACGACATCGACCCCGTCAAGGAGGAGATTGCCCGCAGCTGGCCCGATTCGCTCGACGATACATGTGCCCGCGAAGAGTGGGGCTGGGCTCCGCAATGGGACCTTTCGCGCACGACCGAAGACATGCTCAAGGTGCTTACTCCTCGCCTCATGGCCGAACAGGTCTGACACGGAACAACGCCCAACAAAAAAGAGAGAGGTTCAAACCTCTCTCTTTTTATTTTCCAGACAGCACTAATACAAGGCTGCCGTCTCATACGCCCCGAAGCGGCGATCAGTTTATCGACCTGCGGTCGGGATTCTCGGAATCGGCCGATTCTGCCTCCATCTCATACTGGAGCAACACCATCTCGATGGCCTGTCTGTGCACCTTCCAATAGTCGGTCATGTTCAGGCCGAATACTACAGGCATGTTCCAATGCAACTGCAGTTTCATCACGGCATCGAGGATATACTCCGGCAGGGAGTTGTTGCCAAAAGCTATCACTATTACCGCGTCGACATCGGTATATTCCGCGAAGAACTGCACTCCCAACGGAATATCGGCCACACTCGGCACGTTGCGTATGCGCAGGTTCTGCTCAAGACATCCTTCGGCCATGAGATTGCCCACGACCGTCGATACTATCTCTATGTCGTTGTCATCGCTGCCTGCCGACAATATGCCGAACATCTTGTCCGTCACGGATATGTCATCGAAGTCGACTGGAGTCGGTCTGCGGCGCTTGTCCATCACGACTGTCTATCGGTTTTCGGAACCAATGAGTTTCTCGGCCTCGCGAGCCTCGATCGACGAAGGATAGAGTGCCAGAATCTTCTCGAAGGCTGCTACGGCTTCCTTCTCCTTGCCCTGGGCGCGGAGAGCCAGACCGGCCTTGCGCAGATAGAGCGGAGCGGTGTAGATGTTGTCCGATGCCTTCACGGCCTTGTCGTAGAACTTCACGGCCTTTGCAAGATCGTCCTGCTCGACAGCGATATCACCCTGCAGACCGAGATTCTGCGCATTGACGATCTGACCGGGAAGGCCTTTCACGGGCGAATACTTGGCCAGATAATCGGCTGCGGCATCAAGGTCGCCGAGGTGCAGGTAGCATACGCCGGCATAGTGCTTTGCCAGGTTGCCTGCAGGCGTCGAACCGTAGGTCTCGATGATTTCAAGGAAACCGGCACCGTTTTCGTCACCGTTGAGAGCGAGTTCATAGTCGGGATTGGCCTGCTCGAAGCGGTACTGGGCCTCGGCGATCATTGCGGAGGCTTTCTCCACGCGCGGCTCGGCCATCAGCTTGCGGTATCCGAAAATGGCTCCCGCCAACACGAAAATAGCTACAAGCGCCCAGATGGCACCCTTGCTGTTGTTTTCGAAAAACGATTCGGTCTTGGTTATTGCCTCGCCGATAGCGGCTTCCTGCGGCGTAACTTCATTTTTTGCCATAAAACTTGTATCTCTTTATAATTAATTGCAATATTCCGAATTGCAAAAGTACAATTTTTTACTCAATATACACAATAGCAGGTTCTTTTTTTTCCAAAGGCAATCCGGTTGGCCGGAAATTCGTATCTTTGTACTCACAAAGGGGTAACGGCGGCTGCACAAAGGCATACCTGTGTGCGGGCCGCGATACTCCCCGAAACACATTTGAAGCATCAGCAACCATGTATCTCGACAAACTGTCGCTCATAAACTTCAAGAACATAGCCCAGCAGGAGATTGCGCCCTGCGAGGGCATCAACTGCTTTGTGGGCGACAACGGTGCCGGAAAGACCAACTTCATCGACGCCTTCCACTACCTGTCGATGGGGAAATCGGCCTTCGGCATGACCGACGGCCAATGCGTACGCACGGGCGAGAGTTTCTTCACGCTCGACGGAGAATATGTCACCTCGGAGGGTCGGCACGAGCATATCGTCTGCACCTTCGCACGCGGCAACGGCAAGGTCCTCAAACGCAACGGCAAGGTCTACGAACGTCTTGCCGACCACGTGGGACTGATTCCCGTCGTGATCGTGGCGCCGTCCGACACCATGCTCATAAGCGATGCCGCCGACGAGCGCCGGCGCTACATCAACGGGTTCATATCGCAGATAGACCGCGAATACCTCGACGCGCTGATGCGTTACAATGCCGTACTGGCCGAGCGCAACCGGTTTCTCAAGGTATCGAGCGACGAGTCGATGCTCGAAGTCTACGACGCGCAGCTGGCCGCGCACGGTTCGAAGATCCACGCGCGCCGCACGGCAGTCATCGACGAGCTGCAGCCCATCGTGGCCGAATATTACGCACGCCTATCGCTCGACCGCGAGACGGTAAACCTGCGCTACAGGTCGGAGCTCAACGAACGGCCGCTGTCGGAACTGCTCGCCGAATACCGGCAGCGTGACATAATCAACCAGTTCACCACCACTGGCGTGCACCGCGACGACATCGTATTCACCATAGGCGGCATGCCGCTGCGCAAATACGGCTCGCAGGGACAACAGAAGTCGTTCCTCATAGCGCTGAAACTCGCACAATACACCATCATCGCCGAACGCAGGCACGAACGTCCCGTCCTGCTGCTGGACGACGTGTGCGACAAGCTCGACGAACAGCGCGTGGAACAGCTCATACGCCTGGTTGCCGGCGACGGATTCGGGCAGATCGTGATAACCGACTGCAATGAACAGCGCCTGCGGTCGCTTCTGGACAAGGCAGGCTGCAGCTATACCCTTTTCAGGGTCGAAAACGGAGGAATCGAACCATGAGACGCACCGATCCGAAACCCGTCGGCGACATCTTCGACGAACTCTTCCGAAGTCCCGACATAGCAGCCAAAATCGCCGAGGGGTACCTGCCCGACACATGGCGTGAGGTGGTCGGCAACCGCGTGGCCGACATGACCTCGCAGATAAGGCTCCAGCACGGTACCCTCTACGTACACGTGGTGTCGAGCGTGGTGCGTTCCGAGCTGATGCTCCAGCGCGAGGCGCTGCGCATCGCGCTGAACAACCGCTCGCGCGTGCCGATAGTCAACAAGCTGGTGATCAAATAGAGAAACGGCGGCAACCACAACGATTGCCGCCGCTCTTTTTCCGTGGGCCGAACTAAAATTCCGACGTGAAGCGGAAACGTATATCCTTGAAGTTCTCCTGCGCCAGCGCAAGGGCATAGCTCGTATCGGCCAGGAAGACGTCGCGGCCGTGCTTGTCGACAGCCATGTTCGTGTGCTTGCGTTTCTTGAAATCGGCAAGCTGCTCGGCATTGTCGCTTTCGATCCAGCAGGCCTTGTATATAGAGATGGGCTCCCAGCGGCACTTGGCGCCGTACTCGTGTTCGAGCCGGTACTCGATCACCTCGAACTGCAGGGCCCCGACCGTACCTATGATGCGGCGGCCGTTGAGACACGACGTGAAGAGCTGGGCTACACCCTCGTCCATAAGCTGGTCTACACCCTTCGCCAGCTGCTTGAACTTCATCGGGTCGGCATTCTCGATATATCTGAACAGTTCGGGCGAGAACGACGGTATGCCCGTAAACTTGAGCTTTTCACCCTCGGTAAATGTATCGCCTATCTTGAACGTTCCCGTATCGTGCAGGCCGACAATGTCGCCCGGATAGGCGAAATCTATCACCGACTTCTTCTCGGCCATGAATGCCGTGGGCGACGAGAACTTCAACTGCTTGCCGCTGCGCACGTGCAGATAGTTCCTGTTGCGCTCGAAAACGCCCGAACATATCTTCATGAAGGCTATGCGGTCGCGGTGGTTGGGGTCCATGTTGGCGTGTATCTTGAATATGAAGCCCGTCATCTTCTGCTCGTCGGGCTCGACCTGGCGCGTCTCCGTTGCCGACGGACGCGGAGACGAGGCTATGCGTATGAAGCACTCCAGCAGCTCGCGCACGCCGAAATTGTTGACAGCCGAGCCGAAGAACACCGGCGCAACCTCACCGCGCAGATATGCGTCGCGGTCGAACGGATCGTACACGCCCTCGACCAGCTCCACATCGTTACGGAGTTGGGCGGCATACCGCTCTCCGACATGCGCGTCGAGCTCGGGCGAGGCTATGTCGTCGATCTCGACCGTCGAAGCCGTGGCCACCTGTCGCTCGTCGCTCGTAAAGAGCGAAAGATTATGCTCATAGAGGTTGTATACGCCCTTGAATGTCGTGCCGCTCGATATGGGGAAGGCCAGCGGGCGCACCTTTATCTGCAGCTCGCGCTCAACCTCGTCGAGCAGGTCGAACGGATCCTTGCACGGGCGGTCGAGCTTGTTGATGAAGACCATCACCGGTGTGCGGCGCATACGGCAGACATTCATCAGTTTGCGCGTCTGCGTCTCGACACCCTTCGCGCCGTCGATCACGATGATGACCGAATCCACGGCCGTAAGCGTGCGGTAGGTATCCTCGGCGAAATCCTCGTGACCCGGAGTGTCGAGAATATTGATCTTGACACCTTCGTAATCGAATCCCATGACCGAGGTGGCCACCGAAATACCGCGCTGACGCTCGATCTCCATGAAGTCCGACGTGGCGCTCTTGCGTATCTTGTTGCTCTTGACGGCGCCGGCCACATGTATCGCGCCTCCGAAAAGCAGCAGCTTCTCGGTCAGCGTGGTCTTACCGGCGTCAGGGTGTGAAATGATGGCGAACGTTCGCCTGCGTGCAATCTCTTCCTTGAGGGTCATCTATCTTTATTTGTTAACTGGCGGATAATCTATCGTATAGTGCAGGCCTACCGACTCCTTGCATTCGCGGGCCTGCTTGATGGTGAGGTATGCCACCGTGATCATGTTGCGCAGCTCGCACAGCTCGCGGCACGGCTTGGTACGGTTGTAGAGTTCCTCGGTCTCCTGCCATATCACGGCCAGGCGCTTGAATGCGCGGTCGAGACGCAGGTTCGAACGGACGATGCCGACATAGTTCGACATGATGCTCTGCAACTCCTTGCGCTCCTGCATGACAAGGACCATCTCCTCGGCGGCTGCCGTACCTTCGAAATCCCAGTCGGGAATGCCCTCCTGGAAGTCGACCTTGTCGAGGAACTGCGATGCGTGGCGCACGGCCAGGTCGGAGTAGACGAACGCCTCCGAAAGCGAATTCGACGCCAGGCGGTTCGCACCGTGAAGCCCCGTGCAGGAACTCTCGCCCAAAACGTAGAGACGCTTTATCGAACTCTCGCCGTTGTAATCCACCGTAACGCCGCCGCAGCAGTAGTGGGCCGCAGGGCATACCGGAATCATGTCGCGCGTGATGTCGATGCCGATAGACTTGCACTTCTCGTATATGTTGGGGAAGTGGTGGCGGGTCTCCTCGGCAGGCATGTGCGTAACGTCGAGATAGACGAACTCCTCACCGCGGATCTTCAGTTCGTGGTCGATCGAACGTGCCACGACGTCGCGCGGGGCCAGCGAACGCATCGGGTGGTACTTGTCCATGAACTCCTGCCCGTTCTGCAGACGCAGTATGCCGCCGTATCCGCGCATGGCCTCGGTTATGAGGAACGACGGACGCTCGCCCGGGTGATAGAGCGACGTGGGGTGGAACTGAATGAACTGCATGTTGCGGGTGAAGGCCTTGGCACGGTGACACATGGCGATACCGTCGCCCGTAGCCACTATGGGGTTGGTCGTAGTGTTGTATATGTTTCCGCAACCGCCGGCCGCAACCACCGTGAACTTTGCCAGGATCGTTATGATGTCGTTGGTGTCGGTATTGAGCACATAGGCGCCGAAACAAGCCAGCCCGCGCGTGTGGCGGGTGACGATCTCGCCGAGATGGTGCTGCGTGAGCAGGTCTATGGCGAAGTGGTGTTCGAGGACCGTAATGTTGGCATCGCTGCGAACGCGCTCGATAAGCGCACGCTCGATCTCGGCACCGGTCAGGTCGTTGTGATGGAGTATGCGGTGTTCCGAGTGTCCGCCCTCGCGGTGAAGGTCGAAACGGCCGTCGGGCGTCTTGTCGAAATTGACGCCCCACTCGATCAGGTCACGCGCCGCCTCGGGCGCACGCCGCACCACAAGCTCCACGGCCTTGCGGTCGCACTTGCCGGCCCCGCAAACGAGCGTATCCTCGATATGCTTCTCGAACGTATCGGGCGGATAGGTTACCGAACAGATTCCTCCCTGTGCATAGTTTGTGTTGCACTCGACCAGCTCTCCCTTCGTAACGAGGGTGACGTGGCCGTA
>DXGW01000012.1 GCA_019113665.1 Candidatus Alistipes excrementipullorum | reverse complement strand
TGCCGAACCGCTGTCGTGGTGGGTGGGCATGCATACACCCCTGCAGCTGATGGTGCACGGCAAGGATATCTCGGCCTGCGCGGTTGCGGTAGCCGAAGGCCGCGGCGTGAAGGTCACCGGCACGCACAAGGCCGACAATCCCGACTTCCTGTTCGTGGACATCGAGATCTCGCAGCGTGCCGAGGCCGGGACGTACCACCTGGTATTCACCCGCGGGGACGAGAGTTTCAAATACGCCTACGAGATAGGCAGGCGCCGCGAGGGCTCGCGCGAACGCAAGAGTTTCACCACGGCCGACATGATCTACCTGCTCATGCCCGACCGTTTCGCCAACGGTGACCCGACAAACGACACCGTGGCCGAATGCATCGAGGGTTGCGACCGCAACGCCTTCTTTGGCCGCCACGGCGGCGACATCGCCGGCATGACGGCACACCTCGACTATATGGCGTCGCTCGGCGCCACGGCCGTATGGTCCACGCCGTTGCTGCTGGACAACGCCGCCGAAGGCTCGTACCACGGCTATGCGTGCGACGACTACTACCATATAGACCCACGTTTCGGCACGAACGAGTCGTACCGCGACTTCGTGGCCGAAGCCCACAAACACGGCATCAAGGTCATAATGGACATGGTCCCCAACCACTGCGGTCTGGGCCACTGGTGGCACAAGGCCATGCCGTTCGGGGACTGGATACACCAGTTCCCCGAATATACCGGCACAAACGCCGCCTTCTCGACCAACATGGACCCCAATGCCTCGAAATACGACCTCAACATTCAGGAGAGCGGCTGGTTCGTCCCGTCGATGCCCGACATGAACCTCGACAACGAGTTCGTTCGCCGTTATTTCGAACAGTGGGCCATCTGGTGGATCGAATATGCCGATCTGGACGGCTTCCGCGTAGACACATATCCCTACAACGAGAAGGTGCCGATGAGCCAATGGTGCGCTGCCGTCCTCGACGAATATCCCGACTTCAACATCGTCGGCGAGTGCTGGACCGCCTCCATTCCGCAACTGGCATACTGGCAGGGCGGCAACCCCAACAGGGACGGTTTCGACTCTCACCTGCCGTCGATCATGGATTTCCCGCTGCGCGACGCCATATGCATGGGGCTCAACGAGGAGAAGGTGCAGTGGAACGAAGGCATGATGCGCGTCTACGACTGCCTCTCGCACGACTTCGTCTACCATGACCTGCAGAAGATGATGATCTTCGTCGCCAACCATGACACCGACCGCATAGCCGACGTGCTGCACGGCGACCTGCGCAAGATGAAACTGACGATGGCCATGCTGGCCACGATGCGCGGCATACCGCAGATATTCTCTGGCGACGAGATGATGTTCCGTTCGAAAGACCTTTCGCAGGGCCATGGCGGCCTGCGCGTCGACTTCCCGGGCGGCTGGCCGGGCGACAAGGTCAACCTCTTCGACCCCGCACAGCGCAACCGCGAGCAGAGCGAGCTGTTCGACTACACGCAACGCCTGTTCAACTGGCGCAAGGGCAAGGAGGTTATACACACCGGGCGCACCATGCACTTCCTCAAACGCGACAACACCTACGCCTACTTCCGCTACAACGATACCGATGCCGTGTTCGTCTTCATCAACAACACGCCGCAGACCCGCTGCCCGGAGTGGAGCAAGTATGCCGAAATCGCCGCTTCGCTGCACGACGGCCGCAACGTGGTGACCGGCGAAGCGTGCACAGTGACCGACACGACGCCTGTAGAGCCGTACAGCGCGCTTGTTGTGGAGTTCAAACGATAAAAACATACACAACAGCGACAAAATCATACGACATGCACCGAGGGACTTTTTCCTGTCGGACGATATGCGTATCTTTGTCCTGAAACCAAAACTACAACCGCAGCATGAAAAAGATCATATCGCTGGCCGCCGCCGTAGTATTTGCGGCGACAGTATCGGCACAAACCGTCACGTCTCCCGACGGCAACCTGACACTCGAGTTCTCCCTTGCGGACGGCGGGGCACCGACATATACCCTTTCATACAAGGGCAAGCCGGTAGTCAAGCCGAGCAGGCTCGGCTTCGTATTCGTCGACAACGCTTTCCGCACATTCGGGGCATACGACGAAAAGAAAGAGGACAAACTCTTCTCGATGCGTGAAGGTTTCACGCTCGAGGGAACCGAGACCTCGACCTTCGACGAGACATGGGAGCCCGTGTGGGGCGAGAACGCCGAGATACGCAACCACTACAACGAGTTGCTGGTCAAGCTGCGCCGTGACGGACGCGGATACCTGATGAACATTCGTTTCCGCATCTACGACGACGGCATGGGCCTGCGCTACGAATTCCCCGAGCAGCGAAGGCTCGGCCACTTCGTCCTTGAGGAGGAGTACACGCAGTTCGCCATGGCCGGTGACCACACGGCATACTGGATCCCGGGCGACTACGACACCCAGGAGTATGACTACACCATTTCACGGCTGTCGGAGATCCGCGGCCTGATGAAGAGCGCCATATCGGACAACGCCTCGCAGAAGATCTTCTCGCCGACCGGCGTACAGACGGCCCTGCAGCTCAAGACCGACGACGGCCTATATCTGAATATCCACGAGGCCGCCCTTGTCGACTATTCGTGCATGAATCTCGAACTCGATGACAGCAACTTCGTCTTCACCACGCACCTCACGCCCGACGCCAAAGGGCACAAAGGCTGGCTCCAGACACCGTGCCACACGCCGTGGCGTACGGTAACCGTTTCGGACGACGCCCGCGACATGCTCGCATCGAACCTGACGCTCAACCTCAACGACCCCTGCGTTCTGGAGGACACGTCGTGGATCAAGCCCGTCAAATACGTAGGCGTATGGTGGGAGATGATCACCGGCAAGACAAGCTGGGCCTATACCGATGACACGCGCAACGTGAAACTCGACATTCTGGACTACTCGAAGGTCAAGCCTTCGGGCCGCCATGGCGCAAACAACGACAACGTGCGCCGCTATATAGACTTTGCGGCCGAACACGGCTTCGACCAGGTGCTGGTCGAGGGCTGGAACATCGGCTGGGAAGACTGGGCCGGCTGCAAGAAGGACCAGGTCTTCGATTTCGTCACTCCCTATCCCGATTTCGACATCGCCGCACTTAACGAATACGCCAACTCGAAAGGGGTGAAGATCCTGATGCACCACGAGACCTCGTCGTCGGCCCGCAACTACGAGCGCCACATGAAGGAGGCCTACGAGCTGATGAACAAGTACGGATACAATGCCGTGAAGAGCGGATACGTGGGCGACATCGTCCCCCGCGGCGAGCACCACTACGGGCAGTGGATGGTAAACCACTACCTCTATGCCGTCAAGGAGGCCGCCAAACACCACATCATGGTCAACGCCCACGAGGCGGTACGCCCGACGGGCCTTTGCCGCACATACCCCAACCTCATAGGCAACGAATCGGCCCGCGGCACCGAGTTCCAGGCTTTCGGCGGATCGAAACCCCATCATGTGACCATTCTGCCGTTCACGCGACTGAAGGGCGGTCCGATGGACTACACTCCGGGCATCTTCGAGATGGACATATCGAAGCTCAACCCCAAAAACCACTCGTGGTGCAACTCGACGCTGTGCAACCAGCTGGCACTCTACGTGACGATGTACTCGCCGCTGCAGATGGCGGCCGACGTTCCCGAACACTACGAACAGCACATGGACGCCTTCCAGTTCATCAAGGACGTTGCGGTCGACTGGCGCAAGAGCATATACCTCGCGGCCGAACCGGGCAAATACATCATAGCGGCACGTCAGGCCAAGGAGAGCGGCGAATGGTTCGTCGGAGGTGTTACAAACGAGGAGAAACGTACGATGGAGGTTGCCTTCGACTTCCTCGACCCCGGCAAGAGCTACGTTGCCACGCTCTACGCCGACTCGCCCGACGCCGACTACAAGACCAACCCCGGCGGCTATGTAATCACGCGCGGAAAGGTCGATGCGCGTACGGCATTGAAGATTACGATGGCGCGCGGCGGAGGTTTCGCAATCTCCATACGCGAGGCTACCGATGCCGACAAGAGACTCAAGAAACTGAAATAAGTGCATGAAATCCGTCGGCGGCAGTTGCAGGACGCCGGCGGCAAGGGTTAGTGATAACGCGAAGCGTCGCCGCTGCATGGCAGTGGCGACGCTGTTTTTACATCTGTCCGGAGACTTCCCGTCAACGCGGCAGCCGTTTGCCCCGTTCCGACTGGAGAGCCTCGACGGCTGCATCGTAACCGCGGCCGAAGATCTCCTCCGCCTTGTCGAGGTCGTTGTTGCCGTAAACATCGAGACCCTGCGGTTCGATGAGCAGGTCGCACTGCTCCTTCTGGAGTATGGAGTTGGCCTGGAACATCAGGTTGTATGAGCGGAGCGCAATGTCCACGAAACTCATGTCGATTGCCTGCGAAGGCAGCGTGCTGACATTTATCGCCACAACGGTGCGGCACAACGGACGCAATGTCGTTACGGGCAGGTTCATCAACAGGCCACCGTCGACATAATATACCCCGTCTATGCGGCGCGGGGCGAAGAGTATGGGCAGACAGCATGACGCCGCTATGCGTTCGGCAAGGTCTCCCTCGCGGAAATGCATGCTCACACCGTGGTCGAAATCGGTCGCCGTAATTATCATCGGGATTTTCAGATCCTCGATGCGGCGTGCATGCAGATGGCCGCGGAGAAAATCGACAAGCGAATCGAGCTTGAAAATACCGTGGTCCCGGATCGAAAACAACGTAAGATCGGTAAACGACAGCTTGTCGAAAAATCCGAGAATGTGATACGGTTCGTTGCCGTCGGCATAGAGCGCCCCGATGATGGAACCGGCACTTACCCCCGAAATTATATCGGGCGTAAATCCGTATTCATGCAGCGCCTGCAAAGCCCCGAGGTGGGCAAATCCCTTGATAAAACCGCCGCTCAGGGCGTAACCGGTGTCATATTTCTGTTTTTCCATAATTCTACTCCTGTACCTTCACGAAACCTCGCTCGGCGGCCAGCCGCTCCATCATGGCATAGGCCTCGCCGTAGTCATTGCGTATCTCTCCGTCGAGTATGGCGTTCTTGATCTGCTCCTTGATCTCGCCGATGGCGCTGCACGGCGGTATGCCGTAGGTCCGCATGATGATGTCGCCCGTAATCGGTGGCTGGAAGTTGCGTATGCGGTCGCGCTCCTCGAGATCCTTCATCTTGCGGCGTACCAGCTCGAAATTGGCCATGTAGCGTTTGACCTTTGCGTCGATGCCCGAGGTGATATCGGCCTCGCAGAGAATCATCAGCGATTCGATGTCGTCGCCGGCCTCGAACAGCAGGCGGCGTACGGCCGAGTCGGTAACCATATCCTCCGAGAGGATTATGGGGCGCAGGTGCAGGAATACCATCTTCTGCACGAACTTCATGTGCTCGTTCATCGGCAGCTTCAGCGAACGGAAAATCGCCGGCACCATCTTCGAACCGAGCACCTCGTGCGAATGGAACGTCCAGCCGGTCTTGTGGTCATAGGCCTTGGTCGCCGGCTTGGCGATGTCATGCAGCACGGCGGCCCAGCGCAGCCACAGGTCATCGCTGCGGCGTGCAACATTGTCGAGCACCTTGAGCGTGTGTTTGAAATTGTCCTTGTGGGCATGGCCGTTGCGGCGCTCGACGCCCTTCAGCCGGCTCAATTCGGGGAATATCAGTTCGAGCAGGCCCGTAGCGTCCAACAGTTCGAAACCGATGGACGGGCGTGGCGACATGACAATCTTGTTCAACTCGACGGCAATACGCTCCTTCGAGACGATACGTATGCGCTCGCGGTTGCGGCGTATGGCTTCGAATGTCTCCTCCTCGATGTCGAAGCCGAGCTGCGATGCGAACCTCACGCCGCGCATCATGCGCAGCGGGTCGTCGGAAAAGGTTATGTCGGGATCGCACGGCGTGCGTATGATGCAGTCCTCGAGGTCGTACATGCCATCGAACGGGTCGACAAGCTCGCCGTATGAATCGGCATTGAGCGACCATGCCATGGCATTTATCGTGAAGTCGCGCCGGCGCTGGTCGTCCTCAAGAGTGCCGTCCTCGACATGAGGCTTGCGTGAATCGGGCGAATACGACTCGCGGCGGGCACCGACAAACTCGACCTCCATGCCGTCGATATGCAGCATGGCCGTGCCGAAAGTCTTGAATACCGAGACCTTCGTACGCAACTGGCGGCCGAGAGCCTCGGCCACGGCAATACCGCTGCCGACCACCACCACGTCGATGTCGGTACACGGGCGGCGGAGATAGTAGTCGCGCACGTAACCGCCGACCACGTAGGCTCTAAGCCCCATGGCATCGACCGTCTCCGAGATACGCCGGAATACGGGCTGCGAAAGATTTGACACCGGACCGTTCACAGTTGTTACGCGCGTTATCGGATTGCTTTTCAGAGTTTAAGGCAACGTTTATAGAGTTGCACGGTGTTTTCGAGACCGTAATAGAGCGCGTCGCTGATCAGGGCATGGCCTATCGACACCTCGTCGCACCACGGAATGCGTTCGATGAAATAGTGCAGGTTTTCGAGATTGAGGTCGTGGCCCGCATTGAGTCCGAGACCGCACTCACGGGCGGCTTCGGCGGCAGCGACATAACGTTCTATGGCCTTTTCACGGCCGGCGGCATAACCCGAAGCATAGCCTTCGGTATAGAGTTCGACACGCGCGGCGCCGCAGAGTTTGGCCCCCTCGACCATCTCGGGTACCGGGTCGACAAATATCGACGTCCGTATGCCCAGAGAGTTGAAATGCGCGCACATGTCGGTCAGAAAACCGCGGTTGGCAACCGTATCCCAGCCGGCGTTGGAGGTCACGGCGTCGGGTGCGTCGGGCACGAGCGTAACCTGCGCAGGACGCACTTCGCTGACCAGAGCCACAAAACTTTCGATCGGATTGCCCTCGACATTGAGTTCAGTCGAGATGGTCTGTTTGAGATCACGGACGTCCTGATAGCGTATATGGCGCGCATCGGGTCGCGGGTGGACGGTTATGCCGTCGGCACCGAAGCGTTCGATGTTGCAGGCGGCACGCACCACATCGGGAAGATTGCCGCCGCGCGAATTGCGTATGACGGCTATCTTGTTTATGTTTACGCTCAACTTTGTCATAAAATATATATATATTTGCCGTGGTAAAGTTAAATATTTTTTCGCAACTCCTAAAATGAAGGTAATTCTTTTTTCCCGTCCCCAGACATGCCGTTCGACCGAGGATCTGAGGAGGCTCTTCGATGCGGTGGAACACCACGGGTTCGACTACGCGATAAACGAGGAATTTGCACGCGCGGCCGAAGGGATACTGGGTTGCAGTTTCCCGAAGGAAAAGACCTACGGTACGGAGATCGGCCCGCAGCCCGACGGCACGGTCATGGTGTGCTACGGCGGTGACGGCACCCTGCTCGAAGGGGTACACCGTCTCGACGGCCGGGAGTTGCCGGTAATAGGCGTCAACTCGGGGCATCTCGGCTTTCTTGCCATGGCCCCAAAGGAGAACATCGAATCAATATTCGACGAGATAGCGGCCGGGAATCTCAAACTGGAACGCCGCTCGATGCTCGAGATCTCGGGAATACCCGGCATCGGGAAACAGAGCCTGCATGCCCTCAACGAGAGCGCCGTGCAGCGTCTCGGCGCCACGATGATCTCGATAAACACCTACGTCGACGGACAGATGACAGCCACATACAACGGCAACGGCGTGATAATATCGACTCCCACGGGTTCGACCGCATATTCGCTCAGCGCCGGAGGCCCGATAATCACCCCCGCATGCAACTGTCTGGCCATATCGCCCCTCTCGGCACACAACCTGGCCATACGCCCGCTCGTGGTCCCCGATTCGAGCGAGATAAGACTCGAGATAGACACCCGCGAAACACCCGCAACGGTATCGGCCGACAACCGCACATACGAAATAACGGGACACGTATCGCTGACGGTAAAACGGGCCCAACGCTCTATTTTTTTGGCAGTACCGCACAATATATCATTTTACGACACGTTACGGAATAAGATGATGTGGGGAGTAGATGTCCGAATGTAATCACATTTTGACAACCGCCGGATTGGATTCACGAAAAATTACCTATATTTGTGGCTTATATGAGTGAGCAGAAATCGGTTCCGAAACACGTTGCCATCATCATGGACGGCAACGGGCGTTGGGCCAAACTTCGCGGAAAAGAACGCTACGAAGGTCATATACAGGGAGTTGAATCCGTGCGCAAAGTAGTACGCGCCGCTGTCCGCAACGGTGTCAGGTACCTTACGCTCTACGCCTTCTCGACCGAGAACTGGGGACGCCCGGCTGCCGAGGTCGAAGGGCTCATGACGCTCTTCTGCAAGAGCGTCATAAACGAGACGCCTTCGCTCATCGAACAGGGCGTAAGGGTCGAGATCATCGGGCACCGCTCGCACTTCTCGGACGAGGTGCGCGAAAGACTGTCGGAGATCGAAGAGCGTACGGCCGCAGGTGAGAAACTGACACTCATACTTGCAATCGACTATTCGTCCCGCGACGAGATAACCGACGCCGTCCGTTCACTTGCCCGCAAGGTGGAGAACGGAGAGATGAAGGCCGACGAAGTAACCGAAAAGATGATCGGAGAGTCGCTCTATACGGCACGCTACCCCGATCCCGATTTCATAATACGCACAAGCGGAGAGTGCCGCTTGAGCAATTTTTTGTTGTGGCAGGCATCGTACGCCGAATTATACTTCCCGCAGACGTTGTGGCCCGACTTTACCGAGGAGGATTTCGACAAGGCCCTGGAAGCCTATGCAAAGCGCGAAAGACGATACGGACTGGTAATGGTATAGAAAATTTGTTTGTATATAATAAAATTTGATGAACCGCTTTTTCAGAATAGCCCTTGCAACGGTTGTGGCCGCAGTGCTTGCTATGGAGTCTTTCGCACAGGAAGCAGACTCCGCTCCGGAAAGCCGACCGGACAGTGACAAGCCCCAAAAGACCGCACCGACAACAGCAATGCCGGCCGCCAGCAACCCGGACGAGAAGAACAACGCCGAAAAAGAGAACGACTTTCCCGAAGACGCTCCGATGTTTACGGGTGAGGGCCGTCACCTGTACCGTATCCGCAACGTGAACATACACGGTGCAAAATACCTCGACCGCCGCAGTCTCTACACGCAGTCGGGCCTCATTCCGGGCGATTCGGCATATCTGCCCAGCACGTTCATTCAGAACTCGATAAACCGTCTGTGGTCTACACGTTACTTTGCGGACGTGAAGATCGGCGCCACGATAGACGGCGACAGCGTAGACTTCGAAATCTTCCTCAAGGAGCGCCCGCGCGTTTCGAACTGGGATTTCGAGGGTCTCGGCAACGGAAAGAAAAAGGACCTACTCGAACAGCTCAAACTCAAGAAGGGAGGAGAACTCTCCGACTACATCATCGATAAAAACAAGAAACTCATAAAGGCCCATTTCGCCGAAAAGGGTTTCCTCGACACGGAGGTAGATGTACGCATCGACAATGACACGGTGATCAAAAATGCGGTCAAGGTGACATTCATCGTCAACAAGAAGAACCGCGTGAAGATCGGGGCCATCAACTTCGAAGGCAACGAACAGTTCACCGACAAGCGACTGCGCCGCACGTTCAAGAAGACCCACCAGAAGAGCATCTATTTCTGGCAGAGCACCAAACTCAAGGACAAGGATTACGAGGAGGACAAGGAACTGCTCATCGACTTCTACAACTCGAAGGGTTACCGCAACGCGACGATCGTCTCCGACTCGATATACCGTATGGAGAACAACCGCATCGGAATCGACATCGCTCTCTCCGAAGGAAACAAATACTACATACGCAACGTAACGTGGGTCGGCAACTCGGTATTCCCGACCGACCAGCTGCAGCAGATGTTCAGCGTCAAGAAGGGCGATGTCTACGACAAGAAGTCGATGCACAAACGCCTCGGCGTAGGCAAGGAGCAGAATCCCGAAGAGATGTCCGTATCATCGCTTTACCAGAATGACGGATACCTCATGTCGCAGATCGAACCGGCCGAGATCATCATCGGTGCAGACTCGATAGACCTCGAGATCAAGATCTTCGAAGGCAAGCAGTTCACCATCAACAACGTCAACATATCGGGTAACATGCGCGTGGACGACGAAGTGATCCGCCGCGAGCTCTACACCCGTCCGGGCGAGCTCTACAACCGCGCACTGCTCATGCAGACGATTCGTACGCTGATGTCGATGGGCCACTTTAACGCCGAAAACGTCATGCCGGACATCAAACCCGTTACCAACGAGCTGGTCGACATATCGTGGCCGCTTGAGGAACAGGCTTCCGACCAGTTCAACATAGCCGGAGGTTGGGGTTCGGGCACGTTCGTGGGTTCTGTCGGCATCACGCTCAACAACCTCTCGATACGCAACTTCTTCAAGAAGGGTGCATGGCGTCCATACCCGATGGGCCAGAACCAGCAGCTGTCGATTTCGGGACAGACCAACGGTACCTACTACAAGGCTCTCGCGCTCAGCTTCACCGACCCGTGGCTCGGCGGACACAAACCCAACTCGTTCACGCTGTCGGCACACATCTCCGAGTCGAACGACGCCTATTACCCCTGGCAGAGGGCAACGCAATATTTCCGCTCGACAGGTATAGCCGCAGGTCTTGGCAAGCGACTGACATGGCCCGACCCCTACTTCACGTTCTATGCTGAGGCATCATATCAGCGATACAAGCTCAAGGGCTGGTCTTCGTTCATAATGAGCAACGGCGCGGCCAACACATTCGCCCTCAAGTTCGTATTCGGCCGAAATTCGGTCGACCAGCCGATCTATCCCCGCCGCGGTTCGGACTTCTCGGTATCGGTACAGCTCACCCCGCCGTACTCGCTCTGGGACGGACATGACTACAGCGACCCGAACATGTCGGAAAATACACGCTACAAGTGGATCGAGTACCACAAGTGGCAGTTCAAGGCACAGTGGTTCTACCCGCTCACCACGAACAACAACCTCGTGCTGATGGCCCGTGCCGAAATGGGATTCCTCGGACACTACAACAAGAACAAGGTGTCGCCGTTCGAGCGATTCAACGTGGGTGGCGACGGTATGTCGAACTACAACATCTACGGTGTCGACATCATCGGTCTGCGCGGTTATGAGGACGGCGCACTCGACCCAGCCGGCGAATCTTACTCCATCGCATACAATAAATACACCCTCGAATTACGTTATCCTGTTATACTGAAGCCATCGTCGCAGATCTATGTGCTGGGATTCCTCGAAGGCGGTAACGGTTTCTCGTCATGGAAGACCTTCTCGCCCTTCAAGATCAAGCGTTCGGCCGGTGTGGGCGTCAGACTCTACCTCCCCATCGTCGGAATGCTCGGTATGGACTGGGGCTGGGGATTCGATCCTCCGGTCGGATCGACCAAGCGAAGCGGAAGCCAGTTCCACTTCGTCATCGGACAGCAGTTCTGACGGCATTGGCAACATATTTGGAATAAATTTCCTATATTTGTATAACACATGAAATCGGAGGTGATATGAAACGTTTGATTTTAACCGTAATGCTGGCTGTGGCAACAGTGGCCGCAACATGTGCGCAGAACTATGTGGTCGTAAACAGCGAAAAGATATTCAAGTCGATAAAGAAGTACAACGACGCAATCGCCCAGCTCGACACACTCGCCCAGGAGTACCAGAAACAGGTAGACGCCAAATTCCGCGAGGTCGAAACGCTGTACAACAACTATATGGCACAGAAGACGTCGTTGTCCAAGAGCTCTCAACAGACCATCGAACAGACCATATTGAGCAGGGAGCAGGAGGCTACGAACTACCAGGAGTCGCTGTTCGGGACCGAAGGCACGTTGATGAAGAAGAGAATCGAACTGATACAGCCGATCCAGAAGACGGTTTTCGACGCAATCGAAAAGTATGCCAAGGATAACGGATACAGCCTTGTACTCGACATCGCGGCAAATGCCAGTGTGCTGTACTATTCGAGCGAGGCAGACCATACGCAGGCCATTATCGACGCCTTGAAACAGGAACAGTAAAAATCAGAAAATATCCAATTAACACACACGTAAACAAACATGAAAAAAATCATTAAACTAACCCTTGCGGTTACATGCGTGATGTTTTCGACATCACTCTTTGCACAGAAATTCGCACGCATAAACATGCAGGAGATCGTCATGGCAATGCCCGAATTCGAGCAGATGCAGAAGGACGTCGAAGCATTCAGCAAGGAGCTCGGCGAGCAACTCGAGGCAATACAGGTGGAGTTCAACAACAAGTTTGCTGAATACCAGAAAAACCGTGAATCGCTCAGCGAATCGGTCCGCAATCTCAAGGAGCAGGAACTCCAGAGCCTCCAGCAGAGATACACCGATTTCCAGCAGATAGCACAGAACGACCTTGAGAAGAAGCAGGCCGAACTCTTCCAGCCCATACACCAGAAGGCTATGGACGCTGTCAAGAAGATATCGGCAGCCGGAGGCTACACCGCCGTATTCGACACTACGGTACAGGCCCTCGCATACTACAACGAGTCGACCGTCGTAGACATAGCTCCCGCGGTACGCGCCGAGCTCAAGATCCCGGAGAAACCGGCTACGGAAGCTGCTGCTCCCGCGGCAAAATAAGGGTCGGTTCGAATGATTTACAACCCGGGAAGGACTCGACAGGGTCTTGCCGGAGATATGAAAAACCCCGTCAGCAGGTGTCTGACGGGGTTTTTGTTTGTCAGTAGTACGGGGCTACAGACATATTTCAGCCAAAGCGTCGAACGATGAAATAACGTGGTCGGCACCGGCGGCAAGCAACCTTTCGGCCGAGTGGTTGCCATATGTCACCCCACAAGTACGGCAACCCGCTGCACGCCCCATGGCGATATCGTATTCGGTGTCGCCGATAACCATGGCCTCGTCAGACGATCCGTGTGTATTCCTCAATACGAGCAACGCCATGTCGGGAGCCGGCTTGAAGAGTGTAACGTCCTGTGCGGCAACTACCGTAGTAGAATAGCGCGCAAGCCCCGTACGGGCCAGTTGCCAGTCGAGCGCCTCATGTCCCTTGCTCGACGCCACGCCCAATACATAACCGCGCTGCACAAGCAGTTCGAGCGTTTCGCCAACTCCCGGGAAAAGTCTCAGAGTCTCCGGAGATATCTCATCATAGAGTCTGCGGTAGACCTCGGCGACATCTGACGGCAGCTGCGACTCTTCGCAGCCTATCAGCGTGGCAAACGTATGTTCGAGCGATAACCCGATAAGCGGCGTTATGGCATCGCTGTCGGCCGTCGGATAGCCCATATGGGCCAAAGCGGCATTTACACTCTGCACGATACCCTGCTGTGTATCGGCCAGTGTGCCGTCGAAATCGAAAATCAATGTCTTCATGTCAGAAAGGATAGCCCACACCGAAATTGAGCGCCGTATTCGACCACTTGAAGTCGTGTATCCACCGCTCGCCGGCCGGGTTGTTCGGATTATGTAATTGAATGCCCCAGTCGAGGCGCAATATGGCAAACTTGATGTCCAGACGCAGGCCTATGCCCGTATTGAAAGCCAGCTGCTTGTAGAACGTATCGAAATGGAACTCTCCGCCGGCCGGGATCTGGCTCGAGGCAGTGCCTGCATACCATATGTTACCGAGGTCGAAGAAGGTAGCACCCTGGAATATGCCCCATATCGGGAATCGGAATTCGAGGTTGGCTTCGAGTTTCATGTTGGCCAGCTGGCTCGGGTAAACGACCTCCGAGGGCTTGGCTGACGATCCCGGTCCCAGAGTACGCGGGGCCCAGCCTCGCATGCTGTTGCTGCCGCCCGAATAGAACAGACGGTCGAACGGCATGGCGTCGGAGTTCCCGTACGGCAGGCCGTAACCGCCGAACAGGCGGCCTACGAGGGCCGTGACCTTGCCGAACTGCAGCTTGTGGCTCACGCTGACGTCGAAACGTACGTACTGCGAATACCTGATACCCAGAATCTCGTAATAATCCTTGCCGGGGGCGGGGCGCGAAAAGAGGTGCTCGAGCCCGTCGATGAGATTGCCGGTCAGTTCCCAGTTCACACGCACTGTGGTATTGCTCAACTTCATCTCGGCAAGCGGGTTGTTGTAGTAATACGAACCCGAGATTCCACATATCAACTGTGAAATAAAACTGTTGCGCAGATACTGGTTGGTAAGGCTGTTCGCATAATTCTCGTCGAGATACCCGACATCGACAAGGTTGATGTCTATCGGGCGCAGCGAGAAGGTCGAGTGGCGCTTGTATTTCCATGAATAGGTCCACGACAGGCTCGACAGGTTGCGGCGGTAGTATGGCCTGTTCTGGAAGTTGTACGACAACTCGAGTTTCGTGCGCGGCTGGTAGATCGAGCTGAGGGTCGACACCCTGAAAGGCAGGAAGCGCGGGAACCACAGTCCGGCGGACAACCCGACCTCCATGGCATCACGGCGCTTGGCATCGGGAGCCTTCATGTATTCATATCCGATGGTGGCCGAAGCGTCGAATGCCTCGACTCCGCGGAACATGTTGCGGTTCTGATATCCGACCGTGGCGCTCAACCCGTAGAAACTCGATGTCGTACTGCCTTCGAGCTCGACATTGAAACTCTGCTTGAGTGCAGGCGTGCACATGATGTTGCAGCGCAGGTAGCCCTCCTGCGTATAGTTCATCTGGAGGGAATCGCGCCGGCCGGCATTGTCGCCCACATAGGATATGTAGTTGATGCGGTCGGTAATCTGTGGCGACTCCTCGAAGACAATCTTGGCGCTCTTGAAGTAGCCGAGAGCCATGATGTCGTCGTACGTACGGCGCACCTGCCGCACATCGTAGATATAGTTGGGGTATATCGGTACGGCATACCGCAGCACGCGCGGGCGGACATTGGGCTTCCCCTTGCCGTCGTACACTACATTGAGGCCGTGCATGTTCACCGTATCGAAACGGCTCGTATAGAGCGGGTCGGTCTTGGCCTCGGTCGGGTCATAGTTGGGCAGTATGTTGATCTCACGGATACGGTAGACGACATTGTTCTCCATAACGGCGTCCCCCCTCTCGTTATAACCCGTAAGGTTCTGCTTCACCACGACCTTGACACCTACCTGGCAGTTCCCGCCGAGCGTATCGGCAATATATTCGATATTGTTGACCGTGAAGTTGTAGTACCCCCGCTCGCGCAGGTATGTGGTCATGCGCTCGCGCTCCTTGTCGAGGACGGTTATGTCGAAGATGTTGCCCACGTGCAGCAACGTGTTCACCGTATCGGGCAACAGAATGCGTTCAAGGAACTTGTCGCGGAAATCATACGATATGCTGCTGATACGGTAGGGCTCATTCTGCCTTGTACGGTATGTCACCCGGGCTCGTTTGCGACGGTATGTCGTATCGACCTCGCACTCCACGCGCGACGAAAAGAATCCGCGCGAATTCATGTATATCTGCAGGTTCTGCGCCGACTTGGCCGTCTGGTCAAGATCGAGCAGAACGGGTTCCTCACCGATCTTACGCTTGAAATTGTTCCACCAGTTGTCCTTTTCGGGATTGGCCAGGTTGTAGAACCACACGTAAAGGTTGGTCCCGAGGAAGTGCTTGTTGGGGGTTTGC